>NZ_QNRX01000026.1 GCF_003317055.1 Alkalibaculum bacchi | reverse complement strand
ATGCTATCTTCTACAGATGCACAAACATCTATATAAGTTGCACCTGCTTCTGTTTGTGCTTTTGCTAAATTGCGAATAAAGTCTGCATCCTTTTCAGCAATCGCTTTTGCTACGGATGGGATGGATCCGTTGATTTTTTCACCAATAATAATCATTACTACTCAACCTCCTATATTAACATTGTATTAACTTTACCAAAGATGAGATGATAACCTTTTCAAGGTTAAATCTACCATCAATTTTAGTTCAAATTAATTTTACACTAAGCTAAACTTTATGTCAATTATGAATTGCTAATTTTTTTCACCTTTACGAATTTATAAATCCTTGACAACGATTTAATTAGTAAACCATACCGTATTTTCATATTTATAAATCGAAAAGTCACAAATCGGATCACCTTACATAGTATAAATTACAAATATGAATGTAAGGAGGTTCTCCTATGAGTTGTTTTTTTGAAGAATGCGATGGCTCAACATTACTAATGTTCTTCTTATTATTAGTAGTTTTATTTGATGGCATTGGTATGTTTGGTGACGACAATGAAACTTTACTGTTCTTCTTCTTATTATTAGTCATATTATTCACCAAATAATATCGGAAAAGAAATACAGCAAAACTGCGAGAAGTTCTATAAATGAGTTCCTCGTAGTCTTTTTATACCCTAAGCATCATTCCTGCAAACAAATACTGCCTATTGACTACTAGATTTAATAATCTCATATAAGATAAATATGGCATGTCTGCGTCTAGCCATACGATATTATTGTATGGCATTCTTACTATTTTATATACATAATCTAATTTCAATAAAAGAAGTTTTGCTGGAAAAAGCAATATGATATCCTTCTTACGTACTTCCAAGAGATAAAAACTCTCCTTTTATCTTAGCAATAAAGGGATATACGTAGATGTATATCCCTTTATTTGATATTTCTTTGACCATTATTTAATGATATTAAAGTACTTTTCTTATTCAATAACTTTTAATGGTCTCATCATATCGTTATCTTCATGTTCTAATATATGACAATGCCAAACATAATCTCCAACATGTTCCTTAAAATGCATTATGATGGACGTTACTTGATTTGGCTCTGTTCGAACTACGTCTTTTAAACCTGTTTCAAAAGGTAACGGTTTCTCGAGAGTTTCGGGCTTAAAAATATAATTTCCATCCCTATCAAAGTCTTTATCCGTTACAGTTTTTCTTCCTAGTATTTCAAAATTCACTAGATGGACATGAATAGGATGTGGAACAAAAAAAGTATTACGAATATGCCATATTTCAACACTGTCTTTCTTTACAATTTCTGTACATGGATCACTCCACATGCTATCATTCAATAGATGTAGTACTCTACCCTCATAATGAGGATCAGGTTTAGAAGCTAAGGTCATTGTCCTTTCTTTAGTAGCTCTTGCTGCATCTAGGTGATGATAAGGATATAATTCATGTGGAATTTCACTTCTATCCTTTGATTCACATTCATATCCTACAATAAATTTCATTATAACATCTGTATGCGGTGAGCCACTAGCTCCCGGATTGGTATTGATTAAGGTTATTTCCTTACCTTTGTATTTCGAAAAGTCAATAATCAAATCCATTCTTTCAGCTGGCTCAAAAGCGAAAGATTCTATTGTCACTGGGTGTTGTAGCAGCCCTAAGTCCGTTCCAATCTGGTGGAAAACAGCTCCATTATCTAGTTGAAGATTGTAAGCTCGAGTATTTGAACCATTTAGCATTCTAAATCGATACTTACGAGGTTCTACTTTTAAATACGGCCAGAGCTTTCCATTTACAACAATGGTATTTCCAAAGAAAAATGATGGCGTAGATGGTATCGGAGCAGGTACTTCTGGTGTGGCATTATCAGGATAGTGGAGAGATCCATCAGGATTAAATGTCTTGTCTTGGATAAGCAAAGGTATTTCATAATCTCCACATGGTAGATTGAGTCTCTTTTCAAGTTCATCCCGAATAAGATAAAATCCGGCTAAACCAGCGTATACATTTAACCTAGTAATACCAACTGCATGATCGTGATACCACATAGTTGCTGCAGGTTGGTGATTCGTATATTCATATACTTTTCTCTTAAAAGCATAGCCTACCTTTCCACAATTATTCGTATACCAAGCATCTGGATGTCCATCGCTATGAGAACTTACATTTGCCCCATGAAGGTGGACTACTGTTCGAACATCAGGTGTATTCATTGTTCCATGAAGAGTACGATCTATTGGTAAAAAATGTTTATCTGGAAGACGGTTTTGCCATTTGACTTTAACTGGAACGTCTTTTTCTACTTCAATAGTTGGTCCAGGATACATTCCATTATACCCCCAAATTGTAGTGGGTGGAAAATATCGATGAAATTTGTGTTTTTTCTCTTTCATCGATATATTATAAAATATCTCTCTGCAAGATGAATCTTCCTTTCCTTCAGCGGGTCTTGCAATCAATGGTTTTGGAAGAGAGTCAACAAATTTGGGTATCGTTTCTGGTTTTGAAGGATCTATCCTTGTTTCTATTGTATTATCTGAGTAATCTTTCATATAATCACATCCATTTGTACTAAGATTAGATAAATAACTTATCTTTAACTATAGTATGTTGTAAGTAATGAACTTGTGTTTAGTATGAGCTCCTTCTTTATCTTATTAAATCTTAAAATAATTAACCTATGAATCCTTCTTTAATAAAATATAAAAAATCTTCTCACAAATTATTACTACTCTCCATAATATGGAGTAGAAACATAAAAATTTAGGAGGTTTTATAATGAAAGGTTTATTTAATGACTGCGATTGCTCTACATTATTGATGTTCTTCTTATTGTTAGTTGTATTGTTTGATGATATTGGTTTCTTCGGAGAAAATGACGAATTATTGTTATTCTTCTTCTTATTATTAATCATCATCTTTACTAAAGGTGGTTTTATTGATAACAACAAATGCTAGTTTTAAAAGGGAGTGTAACCACTCCCTTTTATTTTGAAAAAGATAAGCCATAATTCTAATCTCCTCAATTAAAACTTAATGTACTTAAACTAAAAAAATATATAGAAACAACAAAAAAGTCGTGTTACAATTAAATGCATTTATATATCATTAATAATAGTCTATACACTTATAATATAAGACAAATGTACATTAAAGGAGAAATTTACAATGGAAAAGTATGTACCTGAAATAATGGGTAATCTTAGAAAAAATATTATCACTGTACCTGAAATCATCTCAAAAGTAAGTGGAATTAAAATATTTGGCAAAAGAATCAAATCTATTTTATTTACTACAGATGTAGCTATAATAAAAAATTGTAATGCTAATGCGATTATTGCCGTATACCCCTTTACACCTCAACCAATTATTTCTCATTCTATTATATTAGCATCCGATGTTCCCGTTTTTTGCGGTGTAGGTGGAGGCACTACTATAGGAAAAAGGGTTGTCAATCTAGCAATGGATGCTGAGTTTCAGGGTGCTATGGGGGTGGTGCTAAATGCACCTACACCAAATAGAGTTGTTCGCATGGTTAAAGATCGGATTGATATTCCTATTATTTTAACTGTTGTATCTATAAACACCGACTTTAAGGAACGAATTGAAGCAGGTGCTACCATATTTAATGTTTCTGCAGGTAGTCATACTCCGGATGTGGTTAAGCGCATTCGAGAGGAATTCCCTTTCTTTCCGATTATAGCTACTGGTGGACCTAATGATGAAAGCATTCTAAAAACTATTGAGGCAGGAGCAAATGCCATTACATACACTCCTCCTTCAACAAGCAGTATCTTCAAAAAGATGATGAATGATTATCGCCAAGAATAAGACAGCACCTGCGGCGCTTTAGCCATCATTGATCAGCTACCAGTCGCCAGTGCTAGGGTCAAGTCTTACAGGTCTAAGATTCAACTGCATATAAAGATGACATAAATAATAGCTAAGTCCAAAAGTAGAACTTTCCTAGTTAAATCAAAAAAGACGAGACCTATTATATTTAAGTTTCGTCTTTTTTAATTTTACTATCATCGTTTTATGATTTTGCTTACCACCTAACCACCTTATATAAACATTTCTTTACTCATTCGATCAATTTCTTCATTAATCACATCATATACTCCAGGGAAACAGCTATTATCTCCGCCAGCGCTATGAGATGGAATAAAGTATAGTTTACCGTTTTCTCGGCAAGCTTTTTCTACATGTTCAGCGACTATTTCATGTGTCCAGTCTGGAAAATCTACTTGACCACTGTGAATGCCTCCCATAAAGGTGATTTTTCCACCATAATTTTTAATAAGTTCAGGTATATTATTTGTATTCATAACTCCCTGCCAAATATCAATGCCCATTTCAATCATATAAGGAACTAAATTTGCTGCATAACTATCGCTGTGGTGAATGATTACTTCAACGCCATTTTCTTTATAATAGCCATATATTTTCTTATATGCTGGCACAAAAAACTCTTCAAACATATCAGGAGAAATAAAGGAGTTTATTTGGCTACCCCAATCGTCATGATGAAAAACAGCATCTGGATGTAGATGATCGATAAACTCTTTAGCAAGCTTAAGTTCCCATTCTGTTATGTATTCTATTAATTCATGCATTGCTTCTGGTTCCTCATAATACGCCATTAAAGCTTCTTCCATACTCATAAGATAATGAACGTGTTCGAAAAGACCTGGTGCTACAAATACAGTTACATATTGCTCATTACGGTCTACAGCATTTGCAGTTGCAATGGCATCAGCCCAAGCTTCTTCAGGGTGAATAATATTTGGTGCTTTTACTACATCTCTCCATTTAGTAATATCTTTAACCAGAGTATGTTCTTCATCGTGTACTGGGAATGCACCAATTTGACCTTCTGGCCATCTTGTCGTAACGCCCCATTCATTGACGATTTGTCCCCCTATTGGTGGTTTAAGACGAGTAATTGGCGTGTTCATTATTAGTTTAAAAGCTTCGTATTGCTTTACAAAGCGATCTGGTTTTCCACCTTTTAATACTTCTTTCAAATTCTGTCTCTTGGTTAACATATATTGTCCTCCTTTTATATTATACGTCAAAGATATCTTTGCTGTATAATAAATTTTATAATTATATTAATCGTTTTCATATTGTAAGATATATTTATTTTATCATGCTTATCAAATTTGTCAATGACTTTTTATACAAGTATAATTTTATAACATAATAATATTGATTAGATTTAAAATTCAGTATAATATTTCTGTTTCTTATATCTATCTTTAAGCATAATTCTATTATCTATTTTAGTGTGAGTATACACTCAGAAAACAATTACCTAGCATAAATTTTTACTAAAACACTTATAATAATAAATTATTATTGATATTACAGGAGGGTATTATGCTATACATTATAAATGGTCATATAATGACTATGAATAAAGAGAATTACAATTGCGGAACCATTGTCATCGACAATGAAAAAATTGTTAAGATTGGTGAAAATATATCCATATCACCAAAAGAAGAAGATATCGTGATCGATGCAACCAATTTGTGGGTAATGCCTGGATTAATTGATGCCCATTGTCATATCGGCATTACAGAAGAAAAGAAAGGAATTGAAGGCGATGATTGTAATGAAGAATCTACCCCTATCACGCCTTATTTAAGAGCTATAGATGCAATCAATCCCTTAGATCCAGCTTTTCACAATGCCCTACAATCAGGTATTACATCGGTTATGACAGGACCTGGCAGTGCCAATATCGTAGGAGGCCAATCGGCGTATATTAAGACTCATGGGCGAAACATAGACGATATGATAGTCAAAGCTCCTGCTGCCATGAAAATATCTTTTGGAGAAAATACCAAAAATTTATACAGAAGCAAAGACAAAGCTCCGAATACCCGTATGGCAATAGCCTCAATGCTCCGCGAGGAAATTTGCCGTGCAATGAATTATAAAAATAAGAAAGAAAAAGCCATTGAAAGTGGAGAAAATTTTGAAGAGGAGTTCAAATTAGAACCTTGGTTACCTGTATTAGAAGGCAAAATCCCCCTAAAAGCTCATGTTCACCGCTGTGATGATATTCAAACTGCCATTCGAATCGCAAAAGAATTTAATTTGAATATGACTCTAGATCATTGTACAGAAGGACATATTATTGCTGACGAAATAACGAAAAGTGGCTTTGACGTTATTGTTGGACCTGATTTGGCCTCAAGAAATAAATTAGAGTGTAAAAACGCTGATTTTAAGACATCTGGGGTATTAGCTAAAAAAGGAGTTCGGGTAGCTATTGCCACAGATCATCCTGTCTCTTTAATTCAATACCTCCCTATTTGCGCTGGTTTAGCTGCTAAAAAAGGTTTAGGAATAGAAGAAGGTCTTAAGGCGATTACGATTAACCCTGCAATCATATGTGGCGTAGATAATCGTGTAGGGAGTCTTGAATGTGGAAAAGATGCTGACATAGCAATATTCACAGGAAATCCTATGGAAGTTTTCACTGATTCTGTGTACACCATAGTAGATGGAGTCGTAGCCTATAAAGCAGAATAGCTGTGGCACTTTAATCCCTAGTCATTAGTCACTAGTATTAGGGTATTACTTTACAGGCAGAATCCTTCATTTGCGCTCAAGATGACTGAACAAGAGCTAAGATCATCCCGAGCGACAGGGTCAAATCTTCGACCCGTAAGACTTGACCCTAGCATTGATGACTGGCCGCTAGCAGCTAATACGCTACAGGCGCTCTTGCTTTTATATGGTTCATACAAGGTAATGAACTTAGCCTAGGGCTATATCTAGAGTCATCATAATTATAAATCCCACTGCATAACCGATGGTTCCAATATTAGAATGGCCTCCTTCAGATGCTTCTGGAATTAACTCCTCAACTACTACGTACATCATTGCACCTGCTGCAAAGGAAAGAAGATAAGGTAATACTGGTACAATTAAACCAGTAACCATCAATGTAAGTATTGCTGATATAGGCTCTACGACTCCTGATAAAAAACCGTAAGTAAAAGATTTCCCTCTACTCATCCCTTGGCTTTTTAATGGCAAAGAAATAATTGCTCCCTCAGGAAAATTTTGAATGGCAATGCCTATAGCAAGAACTAGAGCTCCTGCTAATGAGATATCGTTATTAGCAGATAGAGCACCAGCAAAGATTACACCTACTGCCATACCTTCAGGTATGTTATGAAGAGTTACAGCAAGCATTAGCATAGTGGATTTTCCAAAAGAACTCTTCATCCCCTCAGGCTCATCGCTGTCTAAATGCAAATGAGGTACGATTTGATCCATAATCAATAGAAAAAGAATTCCTAAGGCAAATCCAACTGCTGCTGGCATAAAAGATAGTTTACCCATTCCCTCTGACATGTCAATTGCTGGTATGATCAGAGACCAAATCGAAGCAGCTACCATTACTCCTGAAGCAAATCCCAGTAGTGCCTTTTGAACTAAGGGATGAATATGCTCTTTCAAAAAAAACACGCATCCTGCACCAAGGGTAGTGCCTATAAGCGGAATAAAAACTCCTAGTATTGCTTTGTCCACATAATTCCTCCCACTTAATTTTCTGTTCTATTCTAGAATGATTCTATCTATATTTTAGCATTTCCATTCATTTCCGTCGACTTCAAAATGAGCCAATACATCTATTCCTTATCTAATATAAATTTGTATATTACATTAGCAACTCCATCTTCATCACAAGAAGTAGTAATATACTGAGCGTGTTTTTTGATATCATCTGGTGCATTTTCCATTGCTACGCCTAAACCTGCTTCTTGGATCATAGACAAATCGTTGTAACCATCACCAATTGCAATCGTTTGAGCTATATCAAAACCATAGTCTTCGCATAATTTTTGTATAGCAATTCCTTTTGTAGCTTTTTCATCTACAAATTCTAAATAAAAAGGTCTTGAAAAATGATGAACAATTCTTTTATCTATTTTTTCCTTAAAATCAGCTTGATGTTTTGATAATTTTTCAGGTTCGTCATACCATAATATTTTTGTTATTTCAGTTGGGATCTCATCAATGCTATCTATTTTTATATATGGTGTATTAATGGATTTACTATACTCTTTTGCTTTATCATTTTCATGATTTACATATAATTTGTTGTCAGACCAAATAATCATAGTTGTATTCCATTTAGAACCTATATCATAGACCTCTTTTGCAAGGTTTTTTGGTAAACTTCGTTGATACAGGATTTCTTTACTTTTCCCTTTTATGACCATGGCTCCATTGTATGTAATAAATGGAAGATCTCTATTAATTTCTTCATTTAATCTCTTAACACCTTGGATAGGTCTTCCAGTACATATTACAAAAACAACCCCTGCATCTACAGCTTCTTGTATCGCCTTTTTCGTTTTCTCAGTCAATATACCTTGACTATTTAATAAAGTCCCGTCGATATCAACTGCAATTAATTTATAGTCCATATTCTTCTCCTCGCTAGCAAACTACGCTGCCATAAATTTATGTAATATTACATCATTATACCCTATTTTTCTCCACATATTTAATTATTTTTGATAGAGAAAGGTGTCAGGTATTACCTGATCACCTTATTTGAAAATTTTATATCCATTATTCTGTAAATGATTATTGATTTCTTCTGAACTTGTTTTCTCATCGTAAATGACTTCTATTGCTTGCTTATCACTGCTAAGCTGCGCTTCTCTTATGCCATTCATATTATATAATTGATGTATTACTCTATCCTGAGTTTCTTTATCCACTATACCATCTATACATAATCTTGTCTTTTTCATAATTATCTCCTCCTTAAATTTATAATAGCCTTGATTATTATCTCTCTTTTAAATACAGCCTATTCAAGATCCTTAAGAAAAGTAAAGTACAGCCATATATGTAATCCCATATAAAATATGGTATGATAGGATGAAATAATACAAGACACGAGGTAGACAATGATAAAATTTGAAAACAATTTTCAATTAGATACTGCAATGAAAAATCTTATACTTTCTATGATTGAAGTAAGTGAGTACCTAAATGAGATTCTCAATTACACAGAAAAAACATTAACACCAAAAATGGAAAGAGAATTAATTAAAATATTACAAAAGTACCATGTACCACACAATAATCTAAAATATGATGTAAAAAAACTTATAGATAATCCTTATTACAAAAACATTAAATTAGATGATGTGCGAACAGACACTGTATGGTATGAAAAAGCTCTTATTAAAAAAAGAACTTTAATGAGCATGAACTTTCACAAACCTTTAGGAAAATACCTTTTTCACTATCATCCTGTAGGGTATTTTGAAAATGACGTGTACTTACCTGTTCTAAAAGAAGGTGAGGATAAAGTATGGATGTCTCCTGCTATTAGCGAAATAGAAAGTATGAATGTTGGCATACAAAAGGGTCATGGAAAGTGTATGACTATGGGTCTAGGAATTGGTGTTCTCCCCTACCTTTGGTTAAATAAAGAAGAAGTAGAAAGTGTAACCATCGTAGAATTTAATAAGGATGTCATTGATTTATTCGAAAAATACATTCGCCCACAGTTTCCAAAAAATAAAAAATTAGAAATCATTCATGGCAATGGCCTAGATTATTACAATGAAGAGTTTTTAAATCAATTTGACTACGCATACATTGATTTTTGGGAGTCTAATGAAGATGGCTTAGAATACTACACAAAGCTTATGGAAAAAAAAGTATACTACGAAAACATAGATTTCTGGGTAGAAGATTCTATGCTTTCAGATGTGAAACACATCATAACTCCATATCTAAATACTCTCTACCAAGGAAAAAGCATAGCTGAATACATTTCTTCACTAGAAGGATTAGACCAGGCAATCGCCAAAAAAGCCAATCGATACTTCAAATCAAGAAACCACATTATCCGCACAGAAGAGGAGTTATTAAGCATAATTCATAGTAGAGCAATTCTAAGAGAGATTTTGGCACAATAAATTTTAGGTGGTCAGGTGGTCAGCTTTAAGGTGGTCAGCAAAACCATTTTAGCCACCAATGGTGGCTTTTTAGTAAGAAAAACATTATTATTCTTATTTGGTAAAATACGAAGAGATATGTAATTCATAATATTATCTCGCCTAAAGCCGAGTTGATTTTGCTGACCACCTGACCATCTTAAATAAGAACCCCTTTGATCATTGCCTTTGTATTCACATCAAAAGCACTTTCTGGCTGATGTAATTTGACAACATCATTAAAGTAAACATCCTTGTATTCTTCAAATATCTTGTCTTCACTATATCCTTTTGCAAATCGCTCTAAGATGAAATTAGCTGATTTTCTTACAGCACTTATACAATTTTTCCAATAGTTCTTTGGGTCACTTTCATCTAAAAAACCATGATGAGGAGATATAATATATTTATGCTGTGTTCTTTGGCACTTTTCAATAGAATTAATAGTTTGTTGATAGCTGATAATAAAAACAGGATAGATGTCCCCTGAGAGCATTAAAACACCTGTAGTTTCACTTGCAAATAAAATTTCATCGCCTATAAGAAAAGATAAACAACACTTAGTGTGCCCTGGTGTTTCTAATACCTTAATATCTATTCCACCTAAATCTATTTTATCTTCCTCTGAAATGACGATATCTACCTTCATTAAATTATCGTCGTAATCTACTGTTTCCTCAACATCATAGTATTGCGCTGCTTGATTGCTAAGTTCTCTAATAGTCTTTAAAGCATTTTCTCTTTTAAGAACATACTGAGCGTGTTTTGCTCCTAGTACTTTTACATTTGTCCATATCTGCCTTAAGTATGGAATAGCACCTATATGATCGTAATGAGAATGACTTATGAGTATATAGTCTAAAGTCTTCTCCTCGCCTAAAACTCTTTTTATATTTTCAAAGAGCTCTTTAGCACAATAAGGCATACCACAATCTATTAAAGCTACTTTTTCCTCTCCAATTACTAGAGTAGAATTACAACTTCCCTTTCCACAAGATACGTCTATTACTTTATCCCTTAAATTTATCATATGAACTCCTTATCCTAACATTGTAACTTATAATTACAATACAAAAATAATGCAAGTTTTTAATAAGCTTATTTTTACCGTACATTTTGCATTCTTTTGACAATTTTAATAGATTTTATAAACCCATCGTATTATATCATATATATTGACATTATTGTATATTTTAATTATAATTAAAATATAATTTATTAATTTCAGATAATATTACAATTACTCAAGGAGGATGAATATGCCAGAAGAAAAGAACTTAGTTCAAGAGAGATCTCAAATTTACAGTGACTTCTATAATAACAAATTGCCTAAACGTTTACCTGTCGCTCCAGCTTTTCCGAATTCCATGATTGCAGAATACGGTGGCCTTGACCCAGTATCTTATCAATATGATTTTACCTTATTAGCAAAATCTGCTGAAGATCTTTGTAAAGTAATCTACTCCGATGCCTGCCCTGTTGCTCCACCTAATATTGTGGGTACAAGACCACCTAGTATTTATGAACTCTTCGGTTCTCAGAGTTTTGTCATGAGCAGAAGTGGTCAGGTACAACACCCAGAAGTAGTGGGAATGTTTCCTGAAGAATATCCTCAATTAATCGAAGGCGGTTTTGATTTTCTAGTAGAGACCGTAATTCCTAGGCAACATAAAAATCTTTCTCTAGATGATTCTATTAAGAGATCAACTGTTTTAGAAATGGGAAAAACATCCTTATCCAACAATACCTTAGATTTTATGCCTATCTATATGAATTTAGTTCAAAAATTTGAGTACTATCCCGGTAGCCCTTTTGGATCTTTTTCTGGTGCTGAAGCGCCTCTAGACTTCGTCGCAGACCAATTGAGAAGTTTTTCTGGCATGAGCATAGATTTAAGAAGAAACAAAAGCCTAGTAAAGGAAGCATGTGAAGTCGTTCTTCCATTAGTCTATAAATGGGGAATACCTGCTAACCCACATCCTGAAGGTAGCGTTTTTCTTCCCTTACATATGCCTACCTTTATGAGAGAAAAAGATTTTATTGAAGTGTATATGCCTACATTTAAGAAACAACTTCAACAATACGCAGCCCTCGGCATCCGTCCACAAATATTCTGTGAAGATAATTGGATGCGTTATCTTGATATTATATACGATGAATTCCCTGCTGGTTCAATGCTCTTATTTGAATACGGAGACCCTAAAACCATTAAAGACAAATTAGGCAAGAAATTCATGCTTAGTGGCTTATTCCCTATTAGCTCTTTAAGAACAGATACTCCTGCTCAAATCATTGATAGAGCAAAAAAATTCTTAGATATTATGATGCCAGGTGGAGGTTATCTATTCTCCTTCGATAAAAACCCACTAGCAGCAAAAGACGCCAATATCGAAACTTGGGCGGCTCTTAATGAATTCTTAAGAGATTATATGGTATACGATAACCCAGGAGAAAGCTTTGGTACTCCTCTAAACTCTGAAGGTTTTGTAAGAGATTACAATGTAATACCAGAAGTAGAATCAAAATACCTATTCAATTGGGAAGATCACAAAGCAAAATACCCCCACACACCAGATTTAGCGAAAGCAAAATTTGAAAAGATGAGCAATGATATTTTCTTGTCTTATATGAATTTGTTGATTTAAGGTAGTCGGGTGGTCAGCAAATATGCGACTTACGTCGCAATGAACAGGGAAGAATGAATAATGAACCATTAACAATATTCAAGAAAAAGAGCCCTTTAGCCACCAACGGTGGCAAGATGCTTTTGCTGACCACCTATTTTTCCTCTTCATAACAAATAATTGGCATTCCCGGTTCAATTTCTTCATATAGCGCCCTTGCCAAATACGTAGGTGCATTTACGCATCCGTGACTGCCATTTTGTTTGTATATCTTGCCTCCAAAAGAATGCCTCCATCTAGCATCGTGTATTCCTATATTTCCATAAAAAGGCATCCAGTATTTTACTTTGGATTCGTAACCTTGCCCTCTTAGAGTGGCATCTGTTATCTTATAATTGAGCATATATGTACCAAGATCTGTGTCAAATCCTCTGCTTGCATTGCCTGTTACAATTGGACCTTCTGTTACCAGTTCTCCATCTTTATAAAACCATAAATGTTGTTTTGTAATATTGATCTCTACATAAGTATTTCCTATATCATTATCTTCTCTAGAGAATGCCCTCTGGGCATATGTAGGCTCTCTTTCTATCACTTTTCCTGATTGAATCTCTTCTAGCAGAATCTCTTTCTCTCTGAATAAGTCAATCTTCCAACCATACAAACCTCCAGATACTTCCACTATTTTTCCTGTAGAGGTTTTAAAGTTTCTCTTTATACCAATAGTATTATATTTTTTAGCTAATTCTTTTAAATAATTATGTATCTCTTGCTCATCTATTATAATGTCCAAATTCCTATTTACACGTAGCCATTCACGAATAAGCTTATAATCTATTATTTCATTTTTGCTGCCAAATCGATAAATTACCTTTGATTTAACAAATTTATTAAGCTTATCTTCGGTTTCTTTTGTCTTGTCAGAATGTAAAGTATATTTTGGATTTTCGTAACAATTATTAGCATCTATATCTAATGTTCTTTCTCCATTTAATATACTTCTTATTATAACTTGATTTAATAGGTCTCTATTGATTTTGTTCCCATAAACTTCTTTAATGGCTTGATAAAAGCCATTTGAATATTCGAAACTTACACTTTTAGGTTCTATGACCTCTTTATTTAAACAAATTAATGCATCTACTCTACTACTTAAAGCTTCTTCATCATATAAAAATAAATCGCCTACAAAATATCTACAGTCCTTAATATAAGAAATAATCCAAAAATAAGGTTTTTGCATGTATTGGATTTGATAGATACTGCTCTTCTTATTTAAAAACAAACCAATATCATTACCAGTAATTTTTTCTGTATAGCCATCTCGATCAACTATTTCCAATTGATATTGATCAATATATTCTGCAATAATAGGAATTACTTCATCGTATGTCTTGTATGATACATCTACGCCATTTATTACCGTATTATAATAAAAATGATTTGTAAAGTATATTGAAATCAGAAAGTATATTACTGTCATTACAGCCAAAATAATTCCTAATTTGAAGAACACTTTTTTTTTAGGTAATCTCTTATAATCCATTCTCACGATACCGTCTAATCCTTCCATTATAATGCGTTAAACTATCGCTTATTTATAATATGTCTGTGGTTTCATCTTAAGACTCTATAATAGAATTATTTAAGGAATTGAATCTATTCTATCTCGTATAATATATAGAACCTATGATAATAAATAAAATGAAGGACGTTTATCTGTGGAGCATGAAGAAAGCCTCTACTGAATAAGTTTCACTATATGTACCCATTAGCTGTAGTTACTTACTCAAAGGGATCTGCTTATAAAAAATATACATGCATGCAGCAGTTGTCCCCCAAGTGATGGGATAAACCAGCACGATTCGATCAGGTGTAGGATTACTACCCATAAACAAAATCACTAGCGCAACCCGAACTATACAGAAGTTTACAACTGTGATTATGGCTGGTTGCAAAGATTTCCCTAATCCTCGAATGGCAGATGAGAACACTTCCAAAACCACATAAAGAATATAAAAGGGAAACGCTCTCCTTGCTAACAACTGGCCAAGATGGATGATGGATTCATCTACAAGAAATAAACTAAATACCCCCTCGCTATAATATATTAAAGTTCCTGATAGAAATACAGTAATTCCAAAGCCCAACAGTAGCAGAGGCTTCCTTGCCAAGTAACCTACCGACAAAAATAAGATCCACAGTGTTATATAACTGTTGTATTAGACTTCCTGTCAGGAAGGGAAGCATAAAGTGCACCAATTTTTGCTAATGGCTCCCTCTGTCATATCGATACTTTTAGATACCGAATTATTCGGTTTAAGGATTTTTAACATAATATACTATCATTGACAGCGCCCATAAGCAATCAAATCATCCCCTCGACGCACTCCCAGTGCTGTTACAAAATACCAAGCCACGCCATCAAATTTTGCTCTAACCCTTTGAAGTTCGTTGCCTTCTAAGTCTTCCAAGACACCTAACACCATGCCTGTGGTGATTCTCTGACCCGGACTCACAGCAGGGTACCAGAGACCGTCCGATTCAGCGTCCTCATACACTGCCTCCACTGCTTCTTTCTGGTTAATATTTTTACGCCCACTCCCCATCATATCTAGATGACCCATGAGGCTGTATAAACTCTCCAGGCACTGCTCTAATTGTTCCTGAGTCCACAATCCTTGTCCACCGATCTCTAAGAGCATACTAGGGATTCCGCACTGAGCTGCATAGCTATACAGACCGTTTTTAGCCGTGGAAGGAATACGGTAATCCACCTGGAGAAAAGTCGCAGCTTGCCGACTTTTCTCCACTACGCACTCTTGTGCAACTTTAGAAAAAAACACTAAGGGCGTCATAGTTTCGTTACAGTCGCCACCGTGGAGATCAATTAAAAAATCTCCATGGGGATAGATTTCATGTTCAATAGCATAAGCGATTTGCTCACTAGTCGTACCATCTACCTTACCTGGAAATACTCGGTTCAAGTTTTTTCCGTCATCTGGGACAATCTGTTTCAGCCCTTGATAAAGACCGAACTCATTTACCGAAGGTAAAATCACAACTTGCCCTCGCATACCAACTGGGTCAATCTCCTCAAACAGTTTTTTTGCAGTCAACAATCCTACGTATTCACAGCCGTGAACACCAGCAGTTATAATTAATGTGGGACCTGGCTCCTTGCCAGCTACTAACCATAGGGGGATTTGTATACGCTCACTTACCTTCAGTGCACATCTTTTTTTCTCTCCAGGCTGCACTTGGTGATTACAAATGATCATTGTTATATACACTCCTTAACTTCATTAGAATATAGATGACAAGCTACTTGATGATCTGGACCAATTGTCCTCAAGGCTGGCCGTTCCTGTTGACATCGGTCCATACACTGAGCACAACGGGTGTGAAATGGGCACCCTTTAGGTAAATCCAGTGGACTAGGAACATCCCCTTCTAGCCTGCTTAAAGGTTTATCAAAATCCATATCAACAGCAAAAATTGATCCTAAAAGAGCCTTAGAATAAGGATGACAGGCCCGCTCCCACATCTGATTACCTGGTAAGGACTCCACAACACCTCCTAGATACATGACCATGATCTGATGGGACATGGACTGCACCAGCGCCAAATCATGGCATACAAAGATCATAGAGAGTTTTCGCTCTCGCTGAATCTCCGCCAAAAGTTGTATAATTCGCTGCTGGACGGAAACATCCAGTGCAGAGGTCGCCTCGTCACAGACTAAAACATCTGGATTCAGTGCCAGAGCTCGAGCGATACCTAGCCGCTGCCTCTGTCCTCCGCTCATAGAATGAGGATAGCGTTCAGAAAAACTCTCCGGTAACTCAACCAATTCCAGCAACTTGGACACTTGCCTGTCAACTTCCCTTTGGGAAAGGCGTTTAAAATTGCGCAATGGTTCGCTGACAGCCTCTGAAACTTTCATCCTGGGAAAAAAGGCAGCAGAAGAGTCCTGAAACACCATTTGAATATGCCGGCGGTTCTTGCGCAGTTCCTCCCCCTTTAAAGAGGTGATATCCTTTCCGAAATAGAACAATCTGCCCTCATCAGGCTGCTCCAGTTGTGTTACCATCCGTAGCAGAGTACTTTTACCACAACCGCTTTCTCCCACAATCCCCAGGGTCTTTCCTTTGTGAAGCGTCAAATCCACTCCTCTACAGGCCGTTAGAGTTTGGCCAGTATCTGTTTTGTAGCGCCGAGTTAGACCTCGACCCTCTAATATTATTTCAGACATATCGTTTCCCCCTCATTGACGGTACTGATTCCAACAAATCACGAGTATAATCGGCACTAGGGTGCTCTAAAATAGCCTGTCGATCGCCTTGATCGACGATACTGCCCTGAGTCATTACAAGAATCCGATCCGCCATATAGGCAGCTACTCCTAAATTGTGGGTTACCAGTAATATAGATGTGCCGAATTTCTCCCGCAAGCCCATCATCTCCCGTACAATCTGGGATTGAGTTGTCACATCCAGGGCGCTAGTAGGTTCATCTGCCAGTAAAATACGAGGCTCAAACACCATAGCCATGGCAATACCCACCCGTTGGCGCATGCCACCGGAAAGTTGGAAAGGGTAAGATTTCATAATAGTTTTACTATGAGGCAATCCCATCCGCTCCAGCATCATCCATCCCATTTCCCAAGCCTCTTTTTTCGTTTTTTGTTTATGGGTGCGTATGTATTCTATAAATTGACTGCCGATGGTGCGTATAGGGTTGAGCATGGTCCCCGAATCCTGAAAGATCATAGACATGCTGCCACCTCTCAGGGCTCGCCACTCATTGTCCGTAAGATATAAAAGGGATTGTCCGTCAAAACGGATATCCCCTTTTACAATCTGACCGCCACTCGGCAGCAATCCCATTGCAGCACGGATGGCGGTGGTTTTTCCACTTCCACTCTCTCCTACCAGAGCCACAATCTCACCTTTTTGAATCCTTAGTGTAAAATCAGAAAGAGATGGTTTATTGTCACCATAAATGACGGATACACTTTGGTAGTCAAGCATTACCTCACCTCGCCGGCTTAATATCGGTAGTCAACCAATAGTAGTCAATAGTAGCAATGTCTGCTCCGGTCACTTTGCTAATATCGCTGAACATACGGCTATTATAATAACCATATACAATGGTAGCTGCACCATCAATGAGAATTTGTTGCAGTTCAGTGATGAGCTCTAGGCGGCGATTGTCGTCCATCTCTATCATCAACTCCTCGAAGGCAGCGTCATATTCGGAGCTAGAATAGTATCCAAAATTTCTAGAGTTCTTAGAATACCAATTGCTTAAATAGTCTTGTGGATCTCCTACGCCTACAGTGAGAGTATTGCAAGTCCATAAGTCAAATTCACCGGCATTGAGCAGAGCCAAGGCCGTATCATAGTCACGAATATTTACCGTCACTTTAATGCCGATTTCCTTCAGTAACAAAGCACTAGCCTCTGCAAACTCGTTGAGATTACGACTTGTAAATGTTACCGAATCTAAATCAATATTTTGCCCATCTAACTCTCTCCAGCCGTCACCGTTACTATCAACGATTCCCGCATCATCCAGTATTTTTATGGCGTTTTCCTTATTGAAGGAAAACGGATTATTCAGTTTGTCATAATTGTAAGCCAAAGAGGATGGCAGTACCGAAAAACCAGGGGTGTACATGCCACCTACAGTAATATCACACATTGTATCAATATCCAGAGCGATTATTATTGCTTGACGCAGTGCCTCATTTTCCAAGACACCCTTAAAATTCATATAGGAATTAGCCGTACGCACGCCAGCCGCAGTAGAGACATAGTAAGCACTGTCCTCAGACAAAGTAGCCAGATCGCTAACAGTGGTAATATTCTCAGTCAGATCTATATCACCACTCTTTAAAGCCATAGTCTTAGTAGAACTGTCATCAATAAACATAATATTGACGGTTTTATAAGGTACTTTACCATTCCAGTAGCGCTCATTAGATGACATATCTATATTGACACCAGGGTTGAATTTATCAACCTTGTATGGACCTGTTCCGACAATTTCCTTGTCCGCTACAGATGCATCGATAATGGCAAAGTAGGGATATGCAAGGATTCCTGGAATATTTGAGGTGGGGCTTTCACAAACGATGGTCACCGTACCAGCCGCATCATCAGCTGAAATGGATTTATAAGTAAGGTAACTCTCTGGGTTGGAATTTCCTGTCCCCCCTTGAGACGCGTCTGTCTCGGCATACAGTCTCTCGATGGAAGCTTTTACGGCAGAAGGAGTCATATCGTTGCCATTAGAGAATTTCACACCATCCCGGATATGTAAGGTCCAAGTAAGATAGTCATCGGAGACTTCATAGCTATCACAAAGATTGTTTTCTGCTACAACCTGGTCGTTAAATATAAACAGAGATTCGGTAATACCGAAACGCATCGCTGCCCAGCTGGAATTCGTATTGGTGGCAGGATCCAATGAATCCGAATAATTGTAGACACCGAAGTTCAGGTGTGTTGTGTCGGCTTGGCTGTCATTTGTTGTGCCGGCATCGTCTTTAGTGCTGTCATTGCCGCAACCGGCAAAGCTTGCTGTTATCATGAGAGTGATCAACAAAAGACCTGCGCCTTTAATCCACTTTTTCATAGATAATTTCTCCCTTTTTAACGCTAATTTTTCATGTTTTTTTCTCTCCTTTTTTTGCTTACTAAAATATTGTTTTTTGCTGCTGTCTTGTGGATCAAGAATGTCCCGCAAACTATCGCCTAGCAAATTAAATGAGACCACCGTAATGAATATAGCCAGTCCAGGATAGATCATTAGCCATGGAGCTGATTCCATATAGGCTCTACCTTCATTAAGCATATAGCCCCATTCGATAGAAGTTGATTGAGCCCCTAATCCTAGAAAGGAAAAGGCTGCCAACTCCAGCATCATGCCACCCATATCGGTAGCCGCAGTGATAATTAATGTAGGTAAGACCGAAGGGGTCATGTACCGCCAAAGAATATAGCGAGTTCTAGTGCCGGATATTTTAGCCGCCAACACATAATCCTCATACTTAGTTTTTAGTACCAAGCTACGGGCCAAACGGGCATATTTGGTCCAGCTGACCATGGTGATTGCAATGACCGCATTAGTGATACTGGGGCCCATTATTCCCGCCATAGCTATAGCCAACGCCATCCCAGGAAAGGAAACCATCATGTCGGAGATGCGCATAATCACTGCATCTACCGCTCCCCCTGCATAACCTGCCACAATACCCAGCACACCTCCCACCGTAAAAATACTGATCACGAGAAGCAATGTTGATGACAGGGAGGTTCGTGTTCCATAAATAACCCGTGAGAACAGATCTCGTCCCATGCGATCTGTGCCAAACCAGTGTTCACTGCTAGGCGCCTGGGTAGCCTCTGTAAGGATCGCCTGCTGGGGATCATGAGTGACCAATACAGGAGCCAGAATTGCAACTACTACAATACCTAGAACCAAAATTAAAAATAAGATAAACTGCCGTTTGCTATTGGTCATAGTCTACGCTCCTTTCCTAAGGCGGGGATCTAGATAGTTGTAAGAAAAATCAACCGCCAGATTAACTAGCATATAAATCATGGCAATCCATAGGACAAAGCCCTGTATTAAGGGGTAGTCCATAGATGTAATAGCTGAAATCGCAAGACTTCCCAATGCCGGAAAAGAAAAAATCACCTCTACTATAGCAGTGCCACCTAGCAGCGAGCCCAAGGATAATCCAAGCAAGGTAAGGAGGGGCAACATGGAGTTAGGTATTACATGTTTACACAGAATAGTAGATTCCTTGATTCCCCTAGCCCTAGCGCCAGATATATAATCCTGCTTTAGCTCCTCCAGCACAGAAGCACGAATTTGACGTGCGTACTTCCCCGCCATAGCAAAGGCCAAGGTAAACGCTGGCAATAGCATTTTTTTCAGTCCCATTTCCGCAGACACTACGGGCAACCAACCTAGTTTCAACGATACTATGTAGAGTAGCAGCAACCCAGCCCAAAAATTAGGCATGGAAATCCCAAAAAAGCTACCTACCCGTATAATATAGTCCAAAGGTCGATTTTGATAAATAGCGGAAAGCACACCTAGAGGAATCGCCATAATTAGCATCATAAGTAAGGACAGGAGTGATAACTGCAAAGTAGGCATTACTCGGGCTCTCAGGAGCTGGGCAACTGGTTTACCATGTGTGTAGGAAGTGCCAAAATCTCCTTGTAAGCATTTCATTAGCCAACTACCGTATTGGGCGAGAAATGGACGGTTTAGACCCAATTCCTCCCTTATTTCAACCAGAATTTCTTCAGGGGGGATGTTGCCACTCACTGCAAACATAGCACGTACTGGATCTCCCGGGGCCATGTAGATGAGCAGGAAACTCAAAAAACTTACACCAAACAAAACAATAACGATTTGAAGAAATCGTTTAACAATCTGTCCTTTTAGCATAACAATCACCGCTTTCTATATGTTAAATTATTTAAAAACCTACTACGAAAGCTTCGCTCATTAATTAATGCAAAAAAGCTGCCTTTAGGCAGCTCAATAGCAATAAAAAAACATGCTTCTTATCTCCCGTAAGAATCACAAATAAGTATCATTACAAGCAGTTCTCCTGACTTAAGATCATCGCACTTTATCGCCTTCTCAAATCATTTTGTTAATGACTCAATGGCATAATGACAAAGTACTCCCTAATACAGTGACGGGATCGTGCCGGAATCGAACCGGCTTCTCTATTAATCCTTACGGAACTTGTATGATTAGATTTTGTATTTAACTATAAATAATTATTGCATTTAAAACTTATCACATAGTTACTTATATGTCAATTTATATTTACTATTTTTCTAGAATATAATAATAGTACTATAAATTAAACGATCCATGTAACAGATTTACAGCTCTATTAGCTACATCTGTAGGTACTAGGATGGATATAGTAGTGTGAGAATCGGATGTTTGTAAAATAGATATATCTCCTTCAAGAGAAGCCATAATTTTGGCCATTATCCCAGGTACTCCTCTAATCTTGCTTCCAATAATGGTGATTTTTGTACAATGATTTACGTATTTATAATCAATTTTATTCTCCTCTAATATTTTTATCAGTTTTTCTTTATGTATATCATTTGTTATAAATACGCTTTGATCTATAAAGATATTAATCATATCTATGCTAATATTATTACTTGCCATGAGTTTAAATATTTCTTTATCCCTTGTCTTAGTAGACAAGCTCCATTGAATTTTACCGTATTCGTGGGCTACTGCCGCTACTAAACCAGCTGAATTTGTAGGATGATTGTTAATTAAGGTTCCAATACTTTCTCCATACTTACTTGTGTTGATTACCTTTAGAGGTATATTGTATTGCATTGCTAAATCTACTGCTTTTGGGTGGATTACCTTTGCACCATATTGAGCCAATTGAAACACGTCGTCGTAATTGATTTCTTCAATAAGTTTTGCATTAGGTACCAGTTTTGGATCTGCTGTCATAATGCCATCTACATCTGTAAAAATTTCTACATTCTTTGCCTTTAATGTAATTCCCAGTAGCACTGCACTAGTGTCACTACCTCCTCGACCTAGTGTGGTAATCTCTCCTTTTTCATTTTGTCCTTGAAATCCTGCAACTATAGGTACTTTCCCTTCTTCTAAAAGCTCTTGAAGATAAGTACCATCTACCTTTACGATATTTGCGGAACCATAAGTACTATCTGTTAAAATGCCTGCCTGACCTCCCGTTAATGAAATAGCTTCAATACCATAATCCATAAGATGGGTTGCAATGACTGTAGTAGATATAATCTCTCCACAAGATATAAGCATATCCATAAATCTAGAATCCTTATAATGAGCAGGAATAAGATTCTGTAGGGTATCTGTTGCATAAGCTTCTCCTTTTCGACCCATAGCTGAGACGACCAAAACCGTAGCGATACCGTCCTCCCGAGCTTTTATTACATTTTCTACAATTTTATCTCTTAATTCAGGACTGTTCACAGAAGTCCCACCATATTTTTGAACAATTATATCCATAAATCTCCCTACTTTCTATACAAGATAATTTACTCTTATCTGCGCCCTCTTATTATTTTATTGAATTGCCTCGTTTATTGTTCATGGATAAGAAAATATTAGTAGGAAAAACTAGTGTTACTATCTAAAGTCAATAAAATGGAGGCGTACTATGAAGGCAATGGTTTATGAAGGCATGAAAAATATAAAGGTTAAAGAGGTGCCTGATCCAACAATTGAAAAAGATGATGATATTATCGTAAAAGTAACATCTACTGCTATCTGTGGCTCAGACTTACATTTAATCCATGGTTTTATTCCTAATACAAAAAAGGGAACCGTAATAGGTCACGAGACTATGGGAATTGTAGAAGAAGTTGGTAAAGATGTGCAACGAGTAAAAAAAGGTCAAAGGGTAATAGTGCCTTTTCCAGTTTCCTGTGGTCACTGCTGGTATTGTGAGCACGATTTAACCAGTCAATGTGACAATTCCAATGAATATAATGAGGGTGGTTCTTACTTTGGTTATAGTGATACCTTCGGTGGATATAATGGAGGTCAAGCAGAGTACTTACGGGTTCCCTATGCTAATTTCGGTCCCTTTGCTGTACCCGAAGAGTTAGAAGATGAAAAGGTTCTTTTTCTTACAGATGTTCTGCCAACTTCCTACTGGGGTGTAGATGTAGGAGGCGTAAAAGAAAACGATACTATAGTAGTATTAGGATGTGGACCAGTTGGCTTAAATACCATGAAATGGGCTGCATTAAAAGGTGCTAAGAGAATTATAGGAGTAGACAATATAGATTATAGATTAAACCACGCAAAAACCTACGACGGAGTGGAGATCATTAATTTTGGTGAACACGATGACACTGGTGAATATATAAAAGAAATTACCCATGGAGGCGCAGATGTGGTCATTGATTGCGTAGGCATGGATGGAACCATGTCAAACTTTGAAAAGATAGAAACCCTATTAAAACTACAAGGTGGTTCAAAGTCTGCTATTGAGATCGCATCTAGATGTGTTCGAAAAGGTGGAACTGTGGTTTTAGTAGGTGTTTATGGAGGGCGATATAATATGTTTCCCTTAGGTGATTTTTTCTCGAGAAATATCACTTTAAAAATGGGCCAATGCCCAGCACACATTTATGTAGAACCTATATTAAAACACATCCAGGAAGGAAAACTTGACCCAACAGACATCATTACACATACGCTTCCTTTAGAAGAAGGCGAACACGCTTACAAGATTTTTGATAAGAAGAAAGATAACTGTATTAAAGTGATATTAAAACCCTAATAACAGCTACTAGCGGCCAGTCGTCAGCGATCAGTACTTTCTTATAAATGAGCAAATGCTAGTTAGATTTCTTCTTCTAGCTAGCATTTGTTATTTGATTTTATGATAATATTTTTTTATTTTAGCTTCTATTTTTGTATCCTATACAAAATTAACTTTTGACACGCAAAGTCCAACCTTAAAATACTAATGGCTGGCTGCTGGCCGCTAATTGCTAATAAAAGCACCCAGGCGCTTTTATTCTACTGATGTGCGATTTTTTTTATTGATTACTAGGGCCATAGCAAAGAAAGCTACTCCAAAACCTAATTGCACCACCATGCTAATTAATATATTTGAAAGATTATCAAAAGAATAGTTACTCAAATTAAATATAAAATCATTTGCCATAACAAACCAATAGGTAGGCGTAAATTTTCCGATCTGCAGGGCGGTCTCTCCGAGTAATTCTTTAGGAACGAAAACTCCACTTAAAAAAGCAAAGCCAAGGGAGAGAATATTTGCAATGCCATTAGCTGCTTCTCTGTTTCTTATAGTTGTTCCCACTAAATACGCAATAGAAAGGATAGCAATAGATAAGGATAGTAAGTTCATAGACAACAGTCCAAAGACAAAATCATCTGCTCCCCCTCTAAAAAATAATCCAACAAAAATTAGCAACAAGTCTATTAATAAAACAATAAAGAAAAGGCCTAGAACCTGTTGAAATTGGCTCTTACCAATAGGTATTGGAGAGACCCTATTTCTCCTTTTGATATGAATATTTCCTAAAGATAACATGATAGAACTAATAGCTATAATCAGTACTGCTGTAAGAGCATATGAACAGTAATTAAAATAAAACTTTAACGCCCCATTATCTTCTACCTTTTTTACACTTATATTGGTTTTAGTGCTTACATCTAAATCTTCTTTCACATAGTCTACGATTTCTTCCGAAGATATATCTGTATTTTTTATATAATTCTCTGCTGTATTAAAATAGTTTTCTATAGCCATATCGATATAAGCTGCAGAAGTGGAGTCAGAGACTGCTAATTTCTTTAGTTTCATAGGATTATCATTTTCAAATCCTTCTACAAAACCATCTGGTATAATAACAATGTATTCTACCACTCTAAAAAACAGTGCATCTCTCATTCCCTCTTCTGTTTCCTCTATCTCTACAAATTTAACGTAATCTTTTAAATAGTCCTTAAATCCATTTATAAGTGGGTTTTCTATATCTTCATTAATATAAGCAATCTTTACTTTAGATTGTTCGAATGTTGTTGAACTTGTATCCCTCGTAATCGTTGTAATGAGGACAACAATAAATAAGAAGATTCCAAGATAAACCATAATACCAGGTAGGTTTTTCTTTATAATTTTTAAATACAGTTTAAATACTTGCATATTTTTTCCTCCTAGTTGCCACATAGGTTATAATACTAAATGCTAAAGAATAGCTTATCATGAGTCCTATATTTAAGAAAAACCGATCCTTTGTCTCATAATAATACAAACTGTAAAAGGCATCCGTAATAATATGCGCAGGATTAACATACTGCAATAGGGGAACTCGAGTAGCCACAATGTACTTTACTTGTACCGACATTAAACCAGATAAAAAGCAAGAAAACATGGTTACTGCCGACATAATATTGTACTTAAAATTAAGGTCTTTATTCGATAATGCACTAACCATTGCCCCAAGTGAGACACCTAATAAAGAAGAAACAAAACTACTCAGTATGACAAAACTTAAATCATCGCCAAAATTAATTTTTAGTACATTCATTAGATAAGCCATAAGAAGCAGTATTCCTGTAAAATGAACAGTAAGAGCTGCTGATATATTGCAAAAAAGTAGCTTCATTTTTTTCGTTGGTGCTACATTTATTCTAGCTCCAACCAAGGATAGATTTGCTTGTATATCTGTAATTGCTGTCAAACCCCAAAAGCAACCGAACAGGCAAGCCATTGCAATGAGGGAATAGAAGAAATTAAGAGTAGTATCTGGCGAGCTCTCACCTTGCAAATAGTCTTCTAAATACCCATTTTTCTCTTGTATATCCTCAAGGATATTTTGAATATTTTGAGGATTTAATTCTATTAAGGATTGTACCGTATTGACACTTTGGCTATACCCATCTAAAAAGGATTTTACTATGGTTTGCTCTATACCACTTTCTTTTATTGTTAACTCCATGTCTTCCTTAGGGTAAATATAGCCTATTATTTTATCTTCTTTTAATTCTTTTTCAGCTTTCTCTTTTCCAAGTACAGAAACTCTAAATAATTTTGGCGATTTTTGATCTTTAGATGTTTTTATGCTAGACATCGTCTCAATAAATATTTCAGTATTCTCATATTCATTATTTTCTATGACCCCAATAGGAATAGAATGAAATACTTCCGAACTATTTAAATTACTAAAGGCTAAATGAAATAATGTGGCAAGTACAATTGGAAACAAAAATGTCCAAAATACATTGCTTTTATTACGAATGAGACATTTTACTCTCGTCATATACAAACGTAGCATTTGAATCCCCCTAATCTCTTAATGTTTTTCCTGTAATCTCTAAAAATACATCATTTAAAGTTGGTTGTTCTGTAAACACCTGTTGAAAAGGAATCTCATGATCCATTAAATAAGATAAAATTTGAAACAGATTGTTTTTCCCTTTTGTCAATTTAACAGAGAGTAAATTTCCCTTGTACTCTACAGACAAAACTCGTGGCAACTCTTTAATATCTTGTAATTGATTTTGCTCTAGAGAAAACACTTCAATTGTGATTTTTTCGCCAATAGAGATCATGGCCTTTAGTTCTTCCTTTGTTCCTAAGGCTATGACCTTGCCCTTATCAATAATAGCAATTCGGTCACAGATTTGTTCGGCTTCTTCCATATAATGAGTCGTATAAATAACCGTTGCACCTTCTTCGTTTAATTTTTTAATACCTTCAAGTATTTTATTTCTGCTTTGAGGGTCTACTGCAACAGTAGGTTCATCAAGAATAATAAGTTTCGGCTTATGTGCAATACCACAGGCAATATTTAATCTCCTTAGGAGACCACCGCTTAATTTACTAGGAAAAAACTTTACATAATCTTCTAATGAGACAAAGGAGATGGCTTGTTCTGTTAACCTTTTTACTTCATTTTTATCCTTTACATATAAACTGCAAAAATATTTGATATTTTCATATACGGTCAATTCTTCAAAAACTGCTACTTGTTGAAAAATCACGCCAATATCTCTCTTAATATCGTAAGATTCTGGTGACATTTCCTCATTAAAAACCTCAATACTACCTTTGTCATACTCTAACAAAGATAATATACAATTTATGGTAGTTGATTTCCCAGAACCATTAGGGCCTAATAACCCAAAAATCTCCCCCTCTTGGATTTGCAAATTCAAATGGTCGACAGCTAAGACTTTGTCATATCTCTTTACTAAATTGTTAATATTTACAATCATTTATCTCTCCCCTTTACTTATCCTTATAAGAATACTATATAAGAAACTTCGATTTCATCAAAGTGCATACAATCATTAAAAAAATGACAAATGTCATATTTTAAAAACTTGCAAGCTTGTAGTTTTTATATAAAAATAGTATAGTAAAAGAAAAACACTTTGTGGAAAATAAAGGAGAATATATGCTAGAAATCCTTGATAAAGTTATACTTTTTTTATTATGCTCTACTTTTTATTTACATCATTATAATACTCTATATGTACTTCTCCCAATGATTCTCATCATCATTTTGAGCTGTTTTTGCACATATTTTGAAAACCGTAAACTACTTCGTTTTGGGACTTTTTTTTACGCAATTCTCAGCACAATTCATCCTCACTTTCTCTTTTATATGCCTTTGCAACTTTATGATATCTTTCTTACTCAAGAGCAAAAATATGGTTTAATATACTTATTTCCATTGCTTTTTCACCCTAGAGATTTACCATCGGGTTTTTATATTTGGATTATTATGTTTTGCCTCCTATCCTTTACATCAAAAATAAAGAAAGATAGAATATTAGAACTTTCTCAGGAATATTACGCATATCGAGATACTGCAAAAGAATTAGAGATTTCTCTGGAAGAAAAAAACAGAAGATTAATACAAAGCCAAGATGACAAAATACATTTGGCAACTTTACAAGAACGGAATCGAATTGCTAAAGAAATCCACGACAATACGGGTCATCTCTTATCGCGCTCTTTACTGCAAATCGGTGCTTTAATGACGGTAACGAAAGACAAAGTCTTACTAGAAAATTTAAACCTACTAAAAGATTCCCTGTCTGCAGGTATGGATAATATTCGCAGTAGCATTCACAATTTGCACGATGAATCTGTAGATTTATATGCTAGTATTCGCACTTTAGTAAAGGAATTCACCTTTTGCCCTATTACATTTGACTACCACATAAAAAATGCACCAACTACACAAACAAAGTACTTTTTCTTATGGACTATTAAAGAATCCTTATCAAATATTATAAAACATTCTAATGCCACAAAAGTTTCAATCGTACTAATGGAACACCCTATTATGTATCAATTGATTATTACAAATAACGGAAACTCTATTTCAGATGCAAATATATATTTAAGTGATGGAATAGGTATTCGAACCATGAAAGAGCGTACCCATGCATTTAAAGGAATTTTTCAAATTTCTACAGAAAAGGGATTTCGCATTTTTATCACCATACCAATTAAGAATGAGGAGGTAGTAAATAATGAAAGTTCTTGTGATTGATGATGATCAGATTGTCTGTTCGTCCTTAAAAATGATAATCAATCAAGACCCTTCTATAGATGTAATCGCAACAGCAAATGATGGGAATGAAGCTATAGATCTTTATTTTACATATTTACCCGATGTTTTGCTCATGGACATACGCATGAATCAAATGAGCGGCATTGATGCAGGAGAATATATTCTACTTAAAGAACCAAGAGCTAAAATCTTATTTCTAACAACCTTTTTAGATGATGAATACATCATCAAAGCATTAAATATGGGTGCTAAAGGCTATTTAGTCAAACAAGATTTTGAAAGCATTATCCCTTCTATTAAAGCTGTGTATGCAGGGCAAAATGTATTTGGCAATGAGATCATTACAAAATTACCACATTTAATCCACTATGAAGAAAAAGACATTTATAGTAATTTAGATATAACAGAAAAGGAATTTAATATCATCACTTACATTTCAGAAGGGTTTTCCAACAAGGAAATAGCTGATACGCTATACCTTAGCGAAGGAACAGTACGCAATTACATCAGCATCATATTAGAAAAACTACAACTTAGAGATCGTACACAAATTGCCGTTGATTATTATAAGAGAAAACATAGGTAAAAAAGCAATCAGCAACCAGCAACCAGCAACCAGCCATAAGTTTCTAGGGCTGGCCTCTGCAGGTCAAAAGCTACTTTTATATAAAATATTTAAACAGTAAGTAAAGTAAAAAGTTATTAACCCAAAAAGAAATGCTAGTTAGAAGAAAAATCCTAACTAGCATTTGCTCATATAATAATAAAGTACTGAACGCTATTTCACGTATTCTTGTAAATCGTCAGGTATTACAGTCCCAATTTCCTCTGCAGTTGTTCCGTTGATTACATAGTTGAATTTGCTTGCTGGTTCGATAGGCATCGTAGCTGGCTCTGCTTCTCCTTTTAGGATTTTTATACCCATTAGACCTGTTTGGTATCCTAAATCATAGTAATTAATCCCTAGTGAAGCCAATCCACCTGCCATTGCCATGCCAGTTTCTCCAGTAATTACAGCCGTTTTGGATTGACCTGCTATGCCGTTTACTACAGGCATTGCAGATGCGAATACATTATCTGTTGGGATGTAAATTGCATCACATTTATCTACTATAGCCTGAGTAGCCTGTTGTACTTCGTTTGAATTACTAACAGTAACTTCTTCGTATTTCAGTCCAGCTGCTTCTATTGCTTCTTTTGCCATATTGGCTTGTAAGATTGAATTATCTTCACTTGAAGTATATAATACGCCAACAGTTTTAGCATCTGGTGCTAACTTCATCAAAAGGTCAATTTGTTCTTTTATAGGGCTCATGTCTGTTGTACCAGAGACATTTCCTTCTGGGGCATCCTTTGATTTGACAAGTCGTGCTGCCTCATAATCTGTAACAGCAGTAGCCAGTATTGGAATTTCTGTTGTCTTGCCAGCAACTGCTTGTGCTGCTGGTGTAGCAATGGCTAATACTAAATCTACATTGTTATTAACAAATCGATCGCTAATACTGGATAAATTACTTTGATCCCCTTGAGCATTTTGTAAGTCAATAGCTAGATTTTCTCCGTCTTTATATCCATTATCTGCTAAAGCATCTACAAAACCTTTACGTGCTTCATCTAGAGCTACATGATCCATGTATTGAACCACTCCAACTGTTATTTGATCCGATTGTGAATTACTAGCTTCATTTGAACAGGCAGCACTAAATATAGTAACCATCACCAGTAATCCAAGAGCTAATTTTTTTGTAATTTTTTTCATAATAAATTCCCCCATTCTTTTTTACTTAAATAATATTTTTGTGATGGTATGAGCGTAAAGGTTAACATGATTTGTTTAAGATGGACTGTGAATAGTTGGGTATTCACCTTGGAATCGTCTTTGACGATTCCAAGGTCGCGCCGTTCGCCAAATGAAAGCTAAAGCTTTCATTTACGGATTCAGTTCACTGCGCATCCAAATCGGCAAGCCGTTTGTCTGCTCCGTTAACTGAATCCTGCGAAAGCTCCGCTTTCGCTTGGCTCACTGGTTCACGAAAAAAAAACGCCCCTGTTATAGTAATATAACAGGGGCGAATATGTATTCGCGGTACCACCTTGTCTTCGATGTTTACACATCATCTCAGCAAGCGACCATCATCGCTTCTCCAGGGTATCGGTTGGATTCCGTCACAGCCTACAAGACTTACGTCCTTCAGTGTGCAGCTCTCAAGATGAATTCGCGACTCTCTTACCTGCTTTCTCGCACCAACCGAAAGCTCTCTTAAAGGTCTTTGTCTCGCTACTAGTTCTTGGTCATCACTTTTTGTATTTATCTTATTATATGTACTTCATTTCAAAATGTCAATTCTTTTTATATTTTTTCTTTTTAGATTTTCGAGCCCATAATAATTCTAATACTCATTGAAATATTTAAAACAATCTTAATTTCTTAAGTATATTTTTAAATCTCAATATGGTACTATTATTTAAAATAAATTTACTTATTGGAGTATAATTATGAATACAATTGTAATAGATTTAGAATTTAATCAAGCTTCTGATAAAACTACAATGAATCCAAAATGTCCCTTTGAAATCATTCAAATTGGTGCAATTACACTAGATAAGAATTTAGACTGTATAGGAGTCTTTGATCGACTTATAAAACCACAAATTTACAAAGAAATAAATCCTTATGTGGGCTCTCTGACTGGTCTTAAAATAGAAGATTTTACCGAAGAAGAAACGTATCGTAGTGTCTTTTATGACTTTTTAGCTTTTCTAGGTCATGAAGACATTGTCTTTTGTACCTGGGGTACTGCTGATATGAAAGAATTATTCCGTAATACGTCCTTTTATTGTTTGCCCTTATCCAAATTGCCTAATAAGTACATCAATCTTCAACCTTATGTATCTCAGTATCTACACTTTCCAAGCAAAGTCTCTATTAGCTTAAAAGATGCCTTAAAATTTTTGAAGATTGAGGATGAGTCTAATTTTCATAATGCTTATTATGATGCTTACTATACCTCTAAGATTTTTCAAAAGGTGTATAATCAGGACATAGAACCTCAAATATATGATCCGAGTCCACCCCCAAGAATCCCTCAACCGAAAAAACTTCACTTAAACCATACTAAACTCTTTTCTCAATTTGAAAAAATGATGGAACGAGAACTCACTAGTGAAGAAAAAGAAACAGTGAGATTAGCTTATCTAATGGGAAAAACAGGTCAGTTTTTAGAATAGTATATTAGCAGTCCATTTTATACAATTATAGAAAAGTTATTTTTCCTAAATTTACTATTGAATCATACTACTTTATCTTGTATAATTACATTATAAATCACCTGAGATGTGCGAATCCCTGCTATTTTGAACCTATATTATAATTCAGGGAAGTCAATACTTTAATCAGCTGGCAAGCCGTAATAGGCGGACGTCAAAAAATTAGATGCGATTACCCACCTAGCAGAGCTAGGCGTCAAAATTGTAGGATACGGCATTTTGGGATAGTTTTATAAAACAAATTCAATCTCTAGACTAAGTTCTAGGGATTTTCTTTTTTTGAGATTTGTATTCTTTAGTGAAACCTCATTTTTGTGATTCGTTATGGAATCTGAAGGGCTGAAAGGTTGTTCGATTGGTCGGTTGAAAAATTTTTTGATTAAAAAAATGTCCTTTTCTCACTTAAAGTAAAAATAATTCATGTATAATGGCGAATACTAATGCCAAAGGAGGTATTCCCATTGAAAGATAAAGACAAATTAAAAAGACTGGAAATTAAAAGTACTGATAAAAAATACTTTTCAAAAATTAATATTGGAAACCAAATGGAAACAAAACTTTTTTATGATGAAATCAAAGATCAATTTGATTCTCTTCACACTAATTTTTACGATGAATAGCGCTTCGGCGCTTTTTTTTACTGAATAGAATATTTTTAAACGTCAAAATGTATAGTAATCATCCTTTCTTTATGATTGAATAACCCTAATGCTAGTCACAACTAATGACTAGAGACTAAAATGCCTTGGCACTTTTGCTGTTTATCTATATCTTACAATGTGTAATAATAAGGTATGAAATAAATATATAAAATAATGAGGTAAATTATGAAAGAAAAATTATTAGCCATGAACAAGACAGACTTTATGAATAAAGAGCCTATCTATTTCGACAATATACAGTGTGGCTTCGATGACTACCATTATATGACCCTTCACGGAAGTGAATTTCGTTATAAAACGTTTTTAAAAAAAGCTCTAGATTTAAATGGTAGTGATCATGTATATGTGGATTTTTATTATGGCAGATTAGAACAAAAAGAAAAAGAAAACCTTCAAAGCTTCTTAACACAAGAGGACTTACAGGTTTTAGATTTCATCGATTATGATAACGGCATCTACTTCCATTTAACAGAAGAAATACTGCCATTTTTGATAAAGATCACAGCACAAGAAATACTATTTAGCACTTTCTATTTTACTAAAATCCCCTGTACATTATGGGGCAATTACGAACTAAAATTCCCAATATTTTTCAAAGATACGCAAGCAAAACGCATTTATGAAGAACTTGCGCTATCCTGTGGACTAAGAACTTTGAACAATCGTTAAGGCATAGTTGAACAGTAGCTGAACGATTATTCACTGTTGTTCAACTACTGTCCAACCATTTATTTTTCATATTTGCATCTGATTTCCGCTTTCGACCTTACGTTTTTCCCGTCCAACTGTCCAACATAAGAAATACCTAATAAAAATTAGTGGCTCGATTTTAGTAATAAGTCACTACACGTGGTTATTTTACAATTCTAATTACCTGCCCTGGATAAATCAAATTTCGGTTTGCTATATTATTATCTCTAACTAATTTATCTACTGTTGTATTGTATTGATAGGCTATTCCATAAAGGGTATCCCCTCTTTTTATGGTGTATATAATGATATTATCTGAAATAGGAATCCTCAGTTGATTACCGGCGTAGATGAGATCTGTATTGCTAATATTATTGTAATTTGCAAGAATTTCTACAGTGGTATTGTATAATCGTGCTATATCCCATAAAGTATCACCTTTTTTTATAGTGTAGATGATTTCATTTGCTGTAGGATCCTGCTCTGGATTATTTGGTTTTTCTGGCAAATTATCTGATTTTCCTATAAAAAATTCTAAAGTTCTTCCATTCATAAGACGATTAAAGTCTAGATTATCATTGTACCCATCTAAGCGACCTACACTAGTGTATTGATGAAGATCACATGGATATCTAGGAGTACTATTAACCGTACCATTGTTTACTCCATAATGGGGAATCCACACAAAATCTGCCTTTTCCATATCGAGATTGAAGGAATTATACAAGTGATGGCCTACATAGATACCGATTTTTTTATCTGTTAAGGTTCTCATTTTATTGATATAAGCGTTAATTCCAACGCGCATGTTATTCATACTCTTTTCTTCTACATCCAACACATAAAACTCAGGGTTTAAATCTTTAGATCGATTATAAAAATCCGCCGCTTCTACTTCCATGTCTCTTAAGTTAATCCCCCTAACCCAAGCGTATACTCCAACAGGTACGGTATTTTCTTTCATTTCTCGAATATGGGTTCTATAGTGCCGATCTATTAAACTAGATCCAAACTGTACTCGGACAATAGCCATATCTAATTGCCTACACAAAACCCTATAATTTATCCTACTTGGATTTTGATGATGCGAAATGTCTATAATATATCCCATTCATCCACTCCTCCTTTTAAATAACAAACGACTAAATACCTTAAACAATTAAAGTGTTTCTCCTTATAATCTATGTATTTTTGTCAGAGAGGTTACATAAAAGCTATCAGCAATCGGCGTTTAGCCACCAGCATCCTAGGGTTAGGTTTTGCGGGTCAATAGCAACCTTTGTATAAAGAAATGGATTGTGTAAGTTTATTTCTCAAAATAAAAGCAAACGCTATCTCCGTACCCAAGAGGAGCGCATAGACCTGATAGCTGGTGAATGATAGCTCGCAGCTAAAGTGCCAAAGGCACTTTCGGCTTTCCACATTCCGCTTTCAGCTAAAAGGAAAAATCGACACAGCAAAATACCATGTCGATCTTCAAAATTAAATTTATTTAGTTATAAAGTAGTTAAGACAGTAACGATCTATCATCCGAGAATTCTTTTCCACTTACTTTACCAAAGCGTTTTAGCAAGCTTTCTACTGTGAGCTTTTGTTTTTCTTCTCCTTTAATATCTAAAATAATACGACCTTCGTGCATCATGATTAAGCGATTTCCGTATTCGATAGCGTTTCTCATATTATGTGTTACCATTAAAGCAGTTAAATTATTTTCCTTGATTAATTTGTCGCTTATTTTTAATACTTTATCAGCTGTTTTAGGGTCAAGTGCTGCTGTATGTTCATCTAATAAAAGAAGTTGTGGTCTTTTAATGGTGGCCATGAGCAGCGTTAATGCTTGGCGTTGTCCTCCAGAAAGAAGACCTACCTTGTCATTGAGGCGATTTTCTAAACCTAGTTCTAAATGGCTCAAGTACTCTTTATAGGCTTCCCTTTCTTTATTGGTGATTCCCCATCTCAATCCTCTAAATTTACCTCGTCTATTTGCTAAAGCTAAGTTTTCTTCAATTCCCATATTGGCTGCTGTACCCTTCATTGGATCTTGAAATACTCGACCAATTACGCTAGCTCTCCTGTGCTCAGACAATTTTGTTACATCTTTATCACCTATTAAGATAGAGCCCTGATCGATTGTATATACTCCTGCAACGCAATTGAGCAGAGTAGATTTTCCTGCCCCATTACCACCTATCACAGTTACAAAATCACCCTCTTGTAATGTAACACTTAGATCAGCCAATGCTATTTTTTCATTTATGGTTCCAGGGTTAAAAGTCTTGTGTATTTTATCAACTGTCAACATCTTTACTGATTCCCCTTTCCGTTTTTCCATTGAGCTATTGAAGATTTAATAGTTGGCAGTGAAAGAGCTACAGCGACCGTAACGGCAGTAAATAGCCTCAAATCATTTGCCGGCATACCCATTCTAATAACTAAGGCGATAATAATACGGTATGTAATCGCACCTAGTATTAGAGAAATTAATCGTCCAAAGAAATTTCTGCTATTAAAGATAACCTCTCCTATAATAACCGATGCTAAACCTATAACAATTGAACCAATACCCATTTGCACATCAGCAAAGCTTTGGCTTTGTGCGATTAACGCACCGGAAAGTGCCACTAATCCATTGCTTATGACTAAGCCAAGAGTAATCATATTGTTTGTATTAATTCCTTGTGCACGTGCCATTTGAACATTATTACCCGTAGCACGAATAGCACATCCAATTTCTGTTCCAAAAAACCAATATAGAATGCAGATAATTAGAATAGCACATATAAAACCAAATAGCATAACAGAATTTGATTGACTAAGTCCTAGTTTTTCAAAAGTAGTGTAAACTGTATCAATCCGAAGGAGAGATACATTGGCTTTTCCCATAATTCTAAGATTAATAGAGTATAGTGAAATCATAGTCAAAATCCCTGATAACAATGCAGGTATTTTAAGTCTTGTATGAAGTAACCCTGTAACAAGTCCTGCTAACATACCACCTATTGTTGCTAAAAGAGTAGCTACAAAGGGGTTCATTCCATTGTAGATTTGAAAGGCAGCAATAGCTGCCCCCATTGCAATACTACCTTCTACGCTTAAGTCCGAAATATCTAGTATTCTGTAAGTGATGTATACACCTATTGTCATAACTGCCCATAAAAGACCTAATGAAATAGCTCCTAATATAATTTGTAACATTATTTTTCCTCGCTTCTATTATGTAATATCAAAATGATGTTCTACTTATTAATAACTCAAACTTCGCACATAAATAATTGAATACAAGTATTGGAATTCCGGGTTTACAGGTATAAAAATAGCATGAAAACACCAGATTTGTTATAATTG
>NZ_QNRX01000025.1 GCF_003317055.1 Alkalibaculum bacchi | reverse complement strand
AGCTCTGGTCTACTGCAATGCACTGAGTGGTCTGTTTTAATGCACTAGGTGGTCTAAATATATGCACTTGTGGTCTGTTTCGAATGCAATACTCATCATAATATGATAATACCCAGTTTCACTTTCCTTCCGCGCCGCTCTTGCCACAACACTCACCTCAGTGAATATATACCACAAAACAAAAGTACAAAACCATAAAATTCTATATTTTACATTCCATAACTCACATTACATATAATAGAGATTATGCTCAATGTCTGGAAATGAAGAGAGGATCAGGTTTGAAAATCTGACCCAAGAAGTCCCTTCTCTGAGACCCATACTAATTAATTGTTTATTATTCATTAACCACGTGGTATATTAATCATGTCTTTTTTTGCTTCTTTTCGATGATGAGCTCCTTGAGCGCAGCGAAGGGATCCTATGACCCTAGAGCCTAACCCGAGCTCCTGCCCCGTCATCCTGGAGCGTAGCGAAGGATCTTAAGACCCAAAAGCTCGCCCTAGCCCCTGCCACAGTCATCCATCCCAGAGCATAGCGAAGGATCCCTACGCACCGACTATGGAAATTCACAATATACGTAATTCTAAATTCTTAATAATGCTATTCAACCCTAGTATCCCTACTAGAGCTCCTGCACTATCAATAATTACATCCTTTACTTCACCACTTCTACCTGGAATATATAACTGATGGACCTCATCACTTATAGCATACAATATACATATAAATAAAGCTACTCTGATAGCTTTAAGTGTGGATACACCACTATTTTTTACACCATTTACCACTAAAGCTCCTAGAACCAAATACGCAAAGAAATGTGCATTTTTCCTGACAATATGATTAAGGCTTCCTAGATTAAACCCAATGTTGGGAGCAATCTTCTCAATGATTTCCGCTATTTTTCTTGTTATATTTGTACTTAATCCATTAGACTCTGCAGCTGGTTGGTGTGATAGATAAAATATCAAAGCCATCCAGAATATTACCAAAGCCCAAGGAAGTATCCTTTTTTTCATCTGTTCAATCATCAACCACCTTAGCTGCTCTATATTTAACTAATTTCAAATATTTCTTATATAAATAGGATAATCTAATCACTATTTTATCCACCAACTTCGTCCTAATATTTTAGCATATAGCTGTAGTGGTTACTATATTATATGAAATAGCCACCAACTATTTATTATCCTATCACATATTCACCGATAGATTACAATGCTTTTCTATTTTTTATTGAATTCTCAATTGTAAATTCTTAATTGCGCATGAAATACACTCGTCACCCTTGAGCGTCAGCGAAGAATCTTTGTAAACTAGCTATTACCAAACAATCTTCCAACTACTTATTATTAACGAGGTACCCTGTTGTGTAGCACTTACGATATGTCAGAATTGTACATTTTCATAATGCTTAATATGCGTAATGTCTGGAATTAAAAAAGAGGATCAGATTTAAAGCCTGACCCTGAAAGTCCTATCCCTGCTGAGTCTCCGTTAATTGTTGAAATACGCCCCCTATTTACCCAAAATTGCTTTTTTAGCTTCTATTTTAACTCACCCCATAACATTACACATGATAATCGCATTAATCCCCACTCTCAAAAATCCAACTTCCTAAATGCATCTTTTATCTCTTCTCCTATTGATGCTTGATCATATTCAATCTTATAAAGTAAATCTGTAATCATATCTTTTAGCTGAGCTATATTAGTAGCAAGAAAGCCGTCCATCTTAGCATTAGATATTTCATAGACCCTGCCCAGTCATCCTAGAGCGGAGGGAAGGATCCCTACAGATTAACTGCGCGCAATACGCAACCTTGCAATCGTACTCGCACTTACCTCCACAAGCCTTGCAATCTTTCTATTAGATAACTTTGACTCCTTCAGTAACCGCAGGATCAACTCATCCTTGTCCCTAAGAAGGCTCTTATCATAGATCCCCTTCTCCAAAAAATACTCCTCTACAATTCTTTGTGCCTTAAACTCTCTTTCTGCTTCAATCTCTTCGCTTAATTCAAGATGTTCCCTGTCATCTTCGTAAGTGTGAAATTTCAAAAAATCATCATTCGAATGAAACCGATCTAACACAAGTTTTTTCTCTATAGGATCAATAAGATAGGGCTTATTCTCTATATACTCCACAATACTACTCCAGCTATAATCCCTTACATCTTGAACCATACGAGCCTTTACAGGATTATTGTGAACGTACCGAATCGCTCCAAACAAATGCTTTTCGTCACATATCACCTGACTTTTATACCGTTCCTGAAACAAAGCCCCAATGCGATTATGTTTCCGATTATAGGACATTGCATAAGTAATATTAACCTTCTTCATAATAGTAATAAGAGCATTCTTCTCACAATGTACAATCATATGTAAATGATTGCTCATAATACAATAAGCAACAATTCGAAACAGCTCTTCATCGGATTTTTGCTGCAATTTCTCATTAAAAATCCTTATAATCATATCCTTCTGAAAAGCATCCTTAAAAATATACTCCTTGTTAATCCCCCGAGTCATAATATGATAATACCCAGTTTCACTTTCCTTCCGCGCCGCTCTTGCCACAACACTCACCTCAGTGAATATATACCACAAAACAAAAGTATAAAACCATAAAATTCTATATTTTATATTTTATAACTCACATTACATATAATAAAAATTGTGCGCAATGTCTGGAAATGAAAAGAGGATCAGGTTTGAAAATTTGACCCAGAAAGTCTCATCCTTGATGAGTGTACTTTCTCCTTTAAATTCTTTGAAAAAACTTCTTATTATATAAGTATCGTAAATATTTACATCAAAATTTGCTTTATTCCACAAATACCTAGTCACCTGGTGTGAGTCAACCTATGAGTCACCTGCTATGTATGTGGGTCTATTTTATAAATCTTACATATTGCTTCAAATCATAGCCATTTTCAGTAATATCAATATAACCTTCATCTTCATAGAATTGGCACACTTTATCAATACGCTTACATTCAATAAGTATAAGCCTTCCACCTACAATGTCTCTAGCACTTCCTATTAAATCATAGCAATCTTGAAGCATCTTTTTACCATTTATAACTGTTTTATCATATTCAGTTGACCTACCAAGTTGTCCTATTAAATACACCACGATATTATTATCATCATCTGCAAGTTTTCCGAGTTTCTGTTTAAGATTTTTTGACATAGTATCTATTATTGGAATTCTTATGGTTTTCAAGGCTAGTGAAAAGAAACCCACCACTTTAAGTTCTTCTGTTTCTTCAAGATGTTTTTCATCAAAATAAACAAAAGTTCTACTTCTATCACGATTTTCAAATTCTACAGCTTTATTTCTTATAAAATCGGTAATATCATCATCTTTGCTACAACAAAAAAGAGAGAACGAATCTCTCTATAAACTCTCATCAATTTCTGATTCAATTAAGCTTTGGAGCGAAGTATATTCAATAATTTTTCTTCTCTCCTTCTCATATCAGAAACTGCATTTTTAGAGTTTATATTTAAAGGTTTAACATCTTTAATACCTTTTTCTAATCGGTCAACGGTCTCTCTTTTTGTTATAGCAAAATCCTTTGAAAATGAAACTGTAGCCATAATATCACCTCTTTCAGCTATATTATCTTTTATTAGTATATAATAGAAAGTATAAAAAATCTAAAACTTTTATTTCTTACTATTAATATACCCAATTATTTTATGGATGTTAATTTTTTTATCAAATTTTATTTATGCTGTACTGCATTGCAAATCGATTCATGAGGTTCATAAAATAACTAGGCTACTGCATAACAATTACTGCACATAATATTTATTATGCGTAATGTTTCCAACTAAAAAAGAGGTCAAAACTTAAAAGCTTGACCTGAAAAACTTGACCCAGAAAGTCCCGTCCCTGGTGAGTCCTTCTCTCTTAGCTTTTTCAGATGATGCTATAAGAACTGCTGGATCTCCAGCTCGTCTCTCTTTAACTTCTGCTGGAATTGGATGTCCAGTTACTTTCCTTGTGGTTTCAATAACTTCTTTAACAGAGTACCCATTACCGTTTCCAAGATTAAAGATGTCACTATTATTTTCTTTTCTCAAATATTCAAGTGCTTTATAGTGAGCCGAAGCAAGGTCCATGACATGTATGTAGTCTCTAACACATGTCCCATCTTCAGTCGGATAGTTATCTCCAAACATGTAAATCTTATCTCGCTTACCAAGTGGTACTTGTAAAATTAATGGAATAAGATGTGTTTCTGGATGATGATCTTCACCTATTTTACCAGTCTCATAAGCTCCTGCAGCATTAAAATATCTAAGCGACACATACTTGGTTCCATAAGCTTGATCAAACCACTTCATCATTTTTTCCATGGCAAGTTTGGTCTCGCCATACGTATTGGTAGGATTAGTTTCATCGCTTTCTAGTATTGGAATATTCTTAGGCTCACCATAAGTTGCAGCAGTAGATGAAAAGACAATCTTATTTACTTTGTTTTCTTTCATAACATCAAGAAGACAAAGCATTCCATAAACATTATTATGATAGTACTCATAAGGCTTTTCCATGCTTTCTCCTACTAAAGAGTTGGCAGCAAAGTGAATTACCGCTTCGATATTATGCTCTTTAAAGACTTTATCTAGTTGCTCTTTATCTCTTAAATCGATATTATAAAGATGATTAACATTAATTGATTCTTCATGTCCACTTTGTAAGTTATCTACAACTATTATTTCTTCGTTTTGCTCTTGAAAATATTTGACTGTATGTGAGCCAATGTATCCTGCTCCTCCTGTTATTAGTATTGGCATATTGGTTGTTTCACCTCCTAAATGATCTAATCCCTACAATATAAATCTCTAGTATATACCTTGTCCTCTACATCTTTAATGTCATTGGACAATCTGTTAGCCACGATCACATCACTAATTTCCTTAAACTCATCAAAATCCTTGATTACTCTAGAATTATAAAAGTTATCATCATCAAGTGCTGGCTCATATACTACTACTTCTATACCTTTAGCCTTAATTCTCTTCATAACACCCTGAATAGCAGACTGTCTAAAGTTGTCTGAGTCAGTCTTCATTGTTAATCTATAAATACCAACAATCTTAGGACTTCTTTTGATAATCATATCTGCTATATGGTCTTTTCTTGTTCTATTAGAATCTACAATTGCTGTCATTATGTTTTGAGGTACATCAGCATAATTTGCAAGAAGCTGTTTTGTATCCTTGGGCAAACAGTATCCCCCATAACCAAATGAAGGGTTATTATAATGAGTTCCGATCCTTGGATCTAAACCAACTCCCTCAATGATTTGTTTGGTGTTAAGTCCTCGTACTTCTGCATATGAATCAAGTTCATTAAAATAGGCCACCCTTAATGCAAGATATGTATTAGCAAATAGTTTAATTGCCTCCGCTTCTGTTGTATCTGTAAATAGTACCGGTATATCTTTCTTGATTGCACCTTCAGCTAATAAATTAGCAAATACTTTTGCTCTCTCAGATTGTTCTCCGACCACGATTCTTGATGGGTATAAGTTATCATAAAGTGCTTTACCTTCTCTTAAGAATTCAGGCGAGAAGATAATATTATCAGTTTCAAACATCTTTCTTACTTTTTTTGTATACCCAACTGGTACAGTAGATTTAATAACCATTACCGCATCTGGATTAATAGATAATACATTTGCTATGACAGCTTCAACATTTCTTGTGTTGAAATAGTTTTTCTCTGGATCATAATTGGTTGGTGTTGAAATAATAACATAGTCAGCTTCTTTATACGCTTTATAGTTATTAGTAGTTGCTGTTAAATTTAATTCTTTAGTTGCTAAATACTCTTCAATCTCTTTATCAATAATAGGGGACTTTTTATTGTTAATCATATCTACTTTTTCTTGGATTACATCTAATGCAATGACTTCATTATGTTGAGCAAGTAGTATCGCATTTGATAATCCAACATAACCTGCTCCCGCTACTGTAATTTTCATTTCACTGTTACCTCCTCTTCATGAATAATGATTAAGATTTAATTCTTTATTAAGACTTCTGCTATAGTAAAATCAATTTGATCATCTATATCAATAGAGTTCTCTTTGTTCATAATAATTGCATAACTTTTTTCAGAATAAATATCTGTAGTTTTCATTAAATAATCTACTTTAATAATATACAAAGCTCCATTAATTCGATAATATGTAGGGATACTTTGTCTAGGCATTGTTACAACTTCAGGCCTTATGAAGTTTCCCATAGAAAGGTCAACTGGTAATGTATTCGCCCATAATGGAGAATGATCCATTTCACAAACTGCAACAACAAAATTAGCTATCTTTTCCCTCATCACTTCATAACCATTAATAATATCTTCCGAAGATCTAAGTGGCGAAGTTGGTTGTAATAGGGCTACTGTGTCAAATTCTATTCCTAAACTCCTATATCTTTCAATAACGTCCTTAACTACTTCCCATGAGGATGCAGTATCATTTGATAATTCTTGTGAACGCAAAAATGGAACCTTTGCCCCCCATTGTTTAGCAACTTCTGCATACTTCTCTGAATCTGTAGATACCATAATCTCATCAAATAACCCTGACTCTTTAGCTGCTTCAATTGAATAGGCTAATAACGGCTTTTCATTTAACATTTTTATATTCTTATCTTTAAGCCCTTTTGATCCTGATCGTGCTGGAATAATTGCTAAGTTTTTCATTTTATTCTACCTCATAATCATAAAACTTTTTCTTAAGGTCAATTTTATCATTCAGAAGATAATCTTTTATTACTTCAACCACCTTATTTGACGTGTCTCCATTTCCATACGGGTTAACTGTTTTTTTTGCTTTCCGAACAAATTCATCACTCAGCGCTAAATTAATAGATTCAGTAATTTCTACTTTCGTCGGTTCACAGTTGATAACACTATCTGCTTGTATTCTTCCTTTTTGTCGGTCTCCGATATTAATTGTAGGAATACCAAAGCTAGGTGCCTCCAGCAACCCACTTGAGGAATTTCCAATAACCATTGAGCAATACTTGAGTGTACTTAGATATCGTCTCATACCAAGTGAAGTAAACGCTGAAATGTTATCATTATCTTGAGCATACTTATCAATTAACTGATTAATAATACGTCCTTCAGCATCAGCATTCGACTTAGTGAAAATAAAACTTAAGTTATTATAATCCTTGCAGACTTCAAGAAGCGACTCAATTTGATTCTTAGAGCTGTTATTTTCAAGTGTTACTGGATGAAATGTAACTACGGCATAAGGTTTTGATAAGTCAATTCTTAATTCTTTCCCAAGTTCTTCTTTTGATAATAGTATTTCATTTAGGATATTCTCAATACCTATTGCCCCAACATTAAGAACTCTACTCGGATGTTCACCTAATTGTATAACTCTATTTCGATATTCATCAGTACTTGTAAAATGTAGATAACTTAGTTTTGTGATTGCATGGCGAATAGACTCGTCTATGGCTCCTTCAGTTGTTTCTCCGCCATATAGATGAGCTATTGGTATTCGCTGATTCATTGCTGTAGTTGCTACTGCCAGTGTTTCATACCTATCGCCAAGTACAATCAACAAATCTGGACTTAGTTTTTCAAAATAATCTGCAAAGCTAATCATTGCAAGTCCCATTGATTTAGAAATTGAGGAAGGTGTGTCCGAGCTCAATAGAATCTCTATTTTCTCATCAATTTTAAAACCATCCTTTTCAATTTCTTGATATGTTAAGCCAAACTCTGGGGAAAGATGCGCTCCAGTAGCCACAATTCTTACATCGAATTCTTTAATAGTATTCAATTTAGAAATAATGGGTTTTAACAAACCATATTCTGCCCTTGTAGCTGTTAGTATACTTATTATTTTCTTCATAATTCTATCAACTCATCTTCTTCAAAATCTCTTGCAGCAACTTTACCTATTACGTCAAACCAACTCATAGGGCTTATGCCATCTCCAGGTCTTTTTATCGTAAGGTTCTCTTCAGTAAAAACCTCACCTGCCTTAATGCCTTTCATTGCGATGATACTCTTACGTGCAACATCCATATTCTTTTTCTCAGATTCAGCCGGTTGTTTCATTCCATCTCCTAGTGCTGATTCTATGTGTCTTATGGAATCCACCATAGCTTTAAGCTCATCAGGCTCTAAACTAGCTTTATGATCAGGTCCTTCCATATTTCTATCTAGGGTAAAATGTTTCTCTATAACTGTAGCACCTAATGCAACAGCTGCAATAGGAACCTCTATTCCTTTGGTATGATCAGAATAACCAACCCGCAAACCAAACTCATCTTTTATTGTAAGCATTGCTTTCAAGTTAACATCATTAAAAGGTGTCGGGTACTCCGTTGTGCAATGAAGGACTGTCAATTCTCCAGCTCCATTATCTTTTAACGCATTAATCGCATTTCTTATATCATCCATAGTACTCATACCTGTGGAAAGTATCACAGGTTTATTAAGTTTAGCAATCTTTATCAGATAAGGAAGATTTGTGATATCGCCTGATGGTATCTTCCATGTACCCATTCCTAATCTATGTAACAAATCAATGCTATCAAAATCAAAAGCAGTAGACATAAACTCAATATCCTTGCTTTTGCAATATTCATTCAATTCCACAAATTCATCAAAAGAAAGTTCAAGTTTTTTAAGCATGTCATATTGAGTCTCTTCTGCTTGTGTTTGTTGCTTTTGATATTCCGCTTTCACTGCATTCTTTGATACTATATTTTTTGAGATGAAGGTCTGAAATTTAACACAGTCAGCGCCTGCATCTTTAGCTTCATTTACTAATTTTTTTGCTAAGTCTAAACTCCCGTTATGATTTACTCCAGCTTCTGCAATTATGAATACACTCAAAGTTTCTTCACCTCCCTGCACGGATTACCATAGGCCATTATACCATCTTCAATATCTCCGAGGACTACACTTCCCATACCAATAATCGAATTAGCTCCGATGTTAACTTGCTGCTTTATCGTAACATTAGAGCCAATATGAGAATTTTCTCCTATTAAGACTCCTCCTCCTAAAACAGCTCCTGGCGCTATATGAGCAAATGCACCAATTTGACAGTCATGTTCAATAATTGTGCCAGAATTAATTATGGCTCCTTTTTTAATAAGACTACCAGCATTAACTAGGCTCTGTTTGCCAATAAAAATGCCTTGTTCAATCTTTGCATACTTACTGACTTTAGCAGAAGAATCAATGATGGATGGGATCTCATAGCCGATTTCACTAAGTATATTATAAAGCTTAACGCGAAGAGATGGACTGCCTATGCTACCCACTGTGACAAAGGCATATTTATAGCCATTATTGAATAAAGCCGGTAAGTCATCGTCACAACCTATCACAGGCACTCCTAAAACTGAACTCCCAATGCTATTTTTCTTATCAATAATACCTACATCTAAATATTTATTTAGTTCAAGAAGACTATCTAATACTGATTTACAATGACCTCCGCCACCAACTAAAAGTATTTTTTTACTCATCTCTCTAACCTTCTTCGCATTTCTTCCATTTCATTGATCTCTCCCATATCCATCCAGCTGTATTCACTTATAGGATAGATTCCAATTTTCTCTCCTTGAGACTTGTAATATTCAATAATATCCGGGAAGCCAATTGCCTTATTCTCCTCAAGTTCCTCTATTACTTTTGGTTCAACAATATACATACCTGTATTTGTAAAAAACGATAATTCAGGTTTTTCCTTCATGTTTTCTATTTCGCCTGTTTCACTAATTTCTATAACCCCATATGGAATTTTTATACTCTTTAAAGAGCAAACCATTGTAATCAATTTCTTTTCCTTCTTATGATAGTTATATATCTTTTCATAATCTTCTTCAATTAAAATATCACAGTTAGATAAAATAAATGTTGAATCAATTTTCCCTTTGAGAAGACTAAGACCTCCACCAGTTCCTAAAGGATTGTCCTCATCAACGTAATTAACTTTATACCCTTTTTCTATTTCATTAAAATATGCTTTTATCATATTCTTCTTGTGGTTTACTACAAGATAAAATTGATTACATCCGTATTGATTAAAGCGATTAATGATATGTTCAACTATTGGTATTTCTCCAATAGGAATCAATGGTTTTGGAAGTATTTTTGTATAAGGGTATAATCGAGTACCGAGTCCACCTGCCATAATAACGACAGGCAATTCTAAATTTCTCTTTTGCTCAACTTCTCCATTATTCCAAAAAATAACAGACAGTATATTCATTTTGTCATCAACAATTGGTAATGCTTCAATGGAATGTTTCTTCATATACTCTCTTGATTTGTTTTTTTCATCCTCATAAAGAAATTTTGGATTATAATTTGCTATATTTTTAACTCTGGCATCAAGATTTCCTTTTTTTAAAATCCATCTTCTGATATCCCCATCTGTTAAAGCAGCCACAAAGTCACCTTTTTTTGTGACAAAAAGTATTTTTGTAGATGTCTTGTCCAACTGTTCCATCGCTTCAATCATTGTAGCTTCTTCATCTATTAAAAACTCTAGGACATCCATTTCTAATACACCTCATTTCATGGATGATTTACATCAACTCTGGATGTTTTAAACAATCTATAACATATCTAGCATCTTCTATAGTAAGGTTAGAACTGCATGGGATATTTACAACCTTCTCTAAATACTTTCTCGCTTTTTCAACCTTATAAGTTTGACTTTCTTCGTAAGGTATTTGATCGCTAATCAGCCCCCATATCGGTCTTGCTTGGATTTGTTTGGTTGCTAAGTACTGAATTATTTGATCTCTATTTAATGCGTATTCTGGTTCTATATATAAAGCATAAAACCAGTAGTTTGGACGAATACTATCCTGAAAATCTAAGATCCTTAATCCTGGTATTTCATGAATTTCATTCTTATATAAATCATAATTATATTTTTTAACCTCAATAAAATCTTCAAGTTGTTCTAATTGTGCAAGTCCTAAAGCAGCTTGAAGATTTGTCATTCGATAATTATAACCTATTTCATCATGAGTATAGTAAAGTTCATCACTTTTAGCTTGTGTGGTTAGATGCTTTGCTCTTTTTAGTAATTCTTCATTATCTGAGACTATCATACCACCACCGCCTGTAGTTAATATCTTATTTCCGTTAAAAGAATATACTCCTACTGTCCCTATAGTTCCAGCATATTTACCTTTATACTTTCCTTCAGTATAGTAGGTTCCAATAGCCTCAGTTGCGTCTTCAATTACCTTAAGATTATATTGGCTCGCAATGTCCATAATTTTTTCCATATCAGCCATATTTCCAAAGACATGGACAACTACTAAAGCTTTGATATGTTTATTTGTTTTATTGTTGATCAGTTTACCGTCATAAAAATTACATTCATTTTGACAGAATTCTAATAGCTTGTGTGCATCCATTGTAAGTGAATCATCACAATCCATAAAAATTGGTTCTGCACCAATATATTTAACTGGATTTACTGCAGCGATAAATGTTAATGTAGGAACTATAACTTCATCATCTCTAATAACATTACAAACTTGAAGTGCTATATGCAATCCGGAAGTTCCATTTTGGCATGAAACTGCTCCCATACAATGTACATATTCAGCAACTTTAGTTTCAAATTCATTTACATAGGGACCACCTGTAGATACCCATTCTGTTTTAACTGCATGAGTTATATATTCTAATTCATTGCCTCTTAAATTTGGAACTGAAAGTGGTATAAACTTATTCATTTTTTCATCCCCTCTAATTTTTGTCTTTCCAGACTGGATTCTTTAATACCCATTCATTATAAATATTTTTCTCAAAAATATCTTTATTGTATAGTTTATCTACAATATTCCAGAATTCTGAGTGACTATATCCTAAGAACTTTGTAAACTCTTCAACACTTCTAGGGTCTAGATTATGATCATGTTTCTTAACCAATTCAATAGCTTCTTCTCTTGTCAATACACCATACCTAATAAATCTTGAGGCATAGTCAGTTGCAATTTGATGACCAAACTTTGGATATTTCAACCATGGATGAACTAAATATGCAGGACTATCTATTTGGTCATAATCTTCTATATGATGGGTCCTGTCCCATTCGTGCGTTAAATCCTTAAACCCTCTTTTCTTAGCTAGGTGATAGTTTGTAACACTATTCCATGGAATAAAATAAGAAACGTACATTGGATCTAATCTGTTTAACTCATCTTTAGAAGGAGCTTTTGTCATTTCTAATACTTTTTCTGTTATGCCATCAAGTTTTAAGAGTTCTTCTAATGGTATATCTGATGCCACACCATTATTTAATTGGTTTCTTGCTGAATATGTCTCTTCGTAATCAGAACCGCCATACTCGAAACTTACATTTTCTCCATAAACCAAAAGAGGTGTATTGAATTTAATAGCCATATGCATAGGAAATGTGTATATTAACCTGTCAATGAACCATGTTGGTTTACCGTATTTTTCAAATGTATATCTCATTAGTTTCTTCTGTGCCTTGCGATCTGGTTTCAAACTGATTATATTACAACCAAATTCTTCTGATATATTTTTTATATTATGTTTACCAGCTTCTGTCATTTCAAAATTATCTTCTACACTGAATAGGATGGGGTTCATTTTCATGACTTCCTTCATTAAATAAACTTGATAATGACTGTCTTTACCTCCGCTTACAGCTATTGCACAATCATATGAAGATCCGTTCATACCTCTATATTTATTACAAAGCATTTCTAATTCTTTATATCGTGCATCCCAATCAATTTCGTTTCTATGTTCATAAGACTGACAAGCTGAACATACTCCTTCATCGTTAAACTTTATTCCTGGTCTCGTATCCGGCATTACACATTTTTTACAGTATCTCATTATAATCCCCCCCAAATTTAGATATTGTAAATATCTATTTTATATTTATCTAAGTTATTTTTAAAGAAATCAATAGTTTCCGCTATCCCTTGTTCAAAAGTATACTTAGGAATCCAATTTGTAAGTCTCTTTATTTTCTCATTAGAACCTAGCAACCTATTAACTTCACTTTTTTCCGGTCTAAGTCTTTGTTCATCACAGATAATTTTAGCATTAGGATTAATCTGATCAATCAATTCTTCAGCCAATTGACCAATTGATATTTCCTGTTGTGTTGCAATATTGATTTCTTCACCTATAGTTGCGGTTGATTTAGCAATTTCAATAAATCCATTTGCAGTGTCCTTAACATAGTTAAAGTCTCTAGTTGGTGTAAGTGAACCAAGTTGTATTTCTTCTTCCCCTGCTAGAAGTTGTGTGATAATTGTTGGAATAACCGCTCTTGCTGACTGACGAGGACCATATGTATTAAAGGGTCTTACTATTGTGATTGGCATGTTAAAGCTTCTATAAAAGGACTCTGCCAACCTATCTGCTCCAATTTTTGTTGCTGAATATGGAGACTGTCCTTGATAAGGATGCTTTTCATCTATAGGAACGTATTGTGCTGTTCCATATACTTCCGATGTGGATGTAATCAAAAGTCTTGATATTTCTAAATCTCTTGCTGCTTGTAATACGTTTAAAGTACCTTTAATATTAGTATCCACATAAGTATCTGGTGAATGATAACTAAATGGTATTGCAATTAATGCTGCAAGATGAAACACTTCATCCATCCCCTTCATAGCTTCTCTTACACCGTTTGGATCTCGCACATCTCCTGTAAAAACTTCTACTTCTTTCATTATTTCTTTTGGTAATGAATCCAACCATCCCCAAGAATTGAAAGAATTATAATATGCAAATGCCTTTACTTTATGGCCCTGTTTTACTAGTTCTTCTGTTAAATGACTTCCAATAAAACCATCTGCGCCTGTTATAAGTATTCTTTTCATATTATCTTCTCCTTGTCAATTTTTCAATCATATATTCTATTCCCAAATATCTAACTAAATGTCTAATATCACCTTCAAAACCGTCTATATCGTATAATTGATGATGATATTTTGATAATTCATTCACTACTAATTGTTTTAAATTATTTAGGTTTTCCTCTTTAAAATTTCCATTGTGTTTTTTGCTTAACATTTTATTAATTTTGATAAAATATTTTTTATACTGAGATTCTAAAATTATTCTTTTAATATTAGGAGGGACTTTTCCACTAATATCTTTTCTTTGGATAGTTCCCTTTTTAGGATTATAAATCCATTCTTTAGTATGAGAATAAATTGGTATTTTAAGTATTTCAGGGTATAAGCATTTTATTACTTTAAGTATTAATTTCGAATTCATTTTTTTATTATAAGGTACATTTAGAATATATTGTAATAAAGAATCCTCAGATAATACTATTGATGAATGCCCATATATGTTCATAAGATTACACATCACTGTATCCGCATTTCTTCTATAATGGTAATGAATTAAACTAAATTTATCTTTGTGAATCATGTTTATATCAATTTCTTCAGCTTGACAAATCGCCGCAAATTTTGAATAGATATAATCATAAATATTCCTTTTTGTATCTTCGTTTACAGGTATATTTTTATTTATATACATTTCAACAAATTGCTGTAAGGTAAAATATTCTGAGCTTATCATATCAATCCATTCAATATTCCTCATCAATTCACCAAAGTAACCAAAAGTTATATAGTCAAACTCTATACACTCAAAACTATCATAAATATTTTTATTTCCTGCATCAGCTATAAATAGTTCGCCAAATTTCTCTAAAGAGTAGTCCCAATCTATGTTAAAAGGAACTTTAGTTTCCCAATTCATCAGACTGAGCTTTAAATCGTAACACTCTGAATACATTTTATTAATCTCTAAATCTCGCACTTTTGTATTAGTTAATTTTGAGTTTCCAATACCATACACTAATTGTGGCTTTACATTATTACTTAAAAATAATGCAGTAAATAGCCTTGAATCTAAGCCTCCAGTAGAACTAATGGTTATATTGGAATAATTTTTAGAAATTACATGAATTATATTTTTTAGGTCTGATAAAAACAAATCAAAGGAACTGGTTTTGCATAACGAATTATTACAATCTAACTTTTTTGTTTGCATTTTATTTAAATTTAGATCTATATGAAAGTACTCATTCCCAAGTAATTTATAAATTCCTTCTATAGGAGTTTTATTACCTATTATAGCATTGTTAAATGAATATTCTAATATATCAAGATAATTAAACTTATTAGTACTTCTTACTTTTCCTAAATGGTAATATGTATTACTAACTAGCCATTCATTATTATCATTGTAATAATATAAATTATAAATAGAATTTTTATCTACAAAGATATATATATCTAATCCTTTCTTAATGATTACTGCATAATTTCCTATCGACACATTTCTAATATTCTCAATATTATATGTACTAAAATCTCTTAAAATCTGTTTAAGAGCACTAATTCCTGTAGCCTGTCTATAAATAATAGTGCCAACTGTACATATAAAATCATTATTTTCTTCATAATAATTACAATAATCGATGGTATTAAGCTTTTTATAAAATAACGCTAATATATTATCTCTATTATATTCAGTAAAATCATTAAATCCATACTGATTAAAATGATTCTTTAGTTCATTTACCTTCATTCTATTATTTCCAATTATAACTTTTGCCATATCATCACCTCTTCATTTGAATTATTGTATTTTTTACATCACAAATCTTGATATCATTTACTTTTATTAAAACTAACATATAAAAAATAGTAACCATTATTTTCATTATCAGATTCAAAATTGATATATCAAATAAAAATAAAAAGGAATAAATTATGGATATCATAGTTACTTTGAACATTTTAACATAATCATACTTTATGTATATTGCTTTATTAGAAAAATATATTGTTGGTATTATTGTTACTATATATGAGATAAGTGTTGCTATAGCTGCACCATACACTCCAAACTTAGGAATTAGTATTGCATTTAAAATTACATTTATTACTGCTGAAGACATCCAAATTATTGACTTAATCTTTCCATATTTCTTAACATAATCCATTGGACAATGAAATATCAGTTTAATTCCATTTAACCCATATGCCATTAAAATTATAATCATTATTCCCAATGAATCCTTATACCTTCGATCTAAGATGAAAATTAATTCTTTTGAAAAAACAATTAAAATAAATATCACAAAAATAAATAGTGTAAACATATAATTCGCAATCTCAATTAATTTAGTATTATTCTTATCATTCTGGTTTGTATAATTATTAAAAACATATGGTACATATGCTTGATTAATGGCATTATAAATTAAATCCGGAATTTGTCCCATTTTATATCCTGTTGAATATAAACCATTTTCATAGGCTCCAATATATCCATAAACCATAAAACGATCAGCAAATGTTACTAACCAAGAAGAAAATCCAGTTGGTAATCTCTGCAACGAAAATGTGATATATTCTTTTATGTCAGTCATTCTAAACTTTATAGTAAAATAGTCTTTAGAGAAATAAATGAACAATATAAAGTAAAATATTGCACTCAATAGTTTAGATAAAGCAAATCCATAAATTTTATCATCGAATTTATTGACAAGAATAATAGTTAAAATAATTGATATAATACCAGCTAATATTGATATTATTGAAATTACTCTTGCCTTTTCCTCAACGTAAAGTAAAGATAATACTAAGTTATAGAATATTAGCAGGTAACTTGATATTAGAAAAAAAGCCATATATGGGAAAAACTCTATCTCTAAAAACCAAAATATTTTTGAATTCATATAAAAAACAAATCCGTATATAATCGTTGATTGAAGAAAAGTATAACAGATAATTGATGAGTACATATTTTTTAATTTTTGAGTATTTTCTTTATAATCATAATAGTATCTAGTTATTGAAGTTTGGATTTGAATTGACGCAATCATACCTAATATGGTTGATATTGTCTGCATTAAATATATATTTCCAAACTCATCTGGCGATATCAGTCGTGTATAATATGGTAAAAGCAAAAATGAAGATGCATTAAGTATAATAGTAGTTAAAAGATATAATGAAGAGTTTTTAATAAATCTTATCAAAGTCTATTGTCCTCCTGATTTACTAGTATTAGTCTTGTCTAATTGAAAAAAACCTATAAAAATAAAATAGTAAATAATACCATCAAATAGTTCTGTGAATGCTAAATCATCAGTAAAAATCCTCATTAAAATCACCAAAAATAACCCAAAGTAAAAATACCTGTTAGTCAAAATAAAATTTAATTGAGTTTTAACAATCAAAAACAAATTTAATAACCATACTATCATTCCAAACTGGGCATGCATATTTATAAATGAGTTATGCGGATTATTATTAAAATAATGTATAATTGGTATATTAATATACTTTGCGCCAAATAAAAAACTTAGTAGATTAGATTTTGCCTCGTCTATATAGCCCGTTATCATCATACTTCTAGGACTTTCAAAGCCCTCATTTTCAAACCTCTTCATAAGAGGTTCTATAAAAAGTGTTCTCATTGTATTATTATTCAACAATAAATACAACAATAATAAAATAATTAAAATAATAAATACTATTTTACTATACATCTTGATTTTTTTTCTTTGATCAGATTTTATATATTCTAAAATAACAACAATAAAAAGGAACGAAAAGGCTAAAGCCCCTGATCGCCCTGTAGCCCATAGAGAAATCAACAACCCTATAAATGATGGAATAATATCAACCTTTTTGTTATTTTGCACGATTGAAATATAGTATAGAATTAACATAAATAGACTATGAAATGTTAACCCATTTCTTGAGCCAATATTAAATACATTATTTGCATTTATACCTGAAACAATAAAATACAAGAATAATATAATAATCGCATATGTAGAATATTTTATTAATTTATAATTAAGCTTGTTTTTTAATAAAGCAAAAGTGATAAAAAACCCTTGGGTTATATAAAAAATTCTAAACATTGAAAAATTCTTAGTATACAATATTGAAATTAGTCCCATAATAAATATAAACATAAAATAAAACAGAATAAATCTAGAATGTTCCCGGCTAATATTATTTTTTGCTGAAGGCACTAAAGCAGCGAGTATAGCCATTGATAAGCATAGCCCTAGAATTAGCCTATTATTCATAGCAGGAAAAAACTTCATAGAAAAATCTATATATGTGAATAATATAATGAAAATTGTCATTCCTATACTCCTTGTTGATTCCTTACTATATTTTAATTTGTATGTTTTTATCTCGCCCATGCTTCTCAACCCTTTTACTTATAATATTTTCATATTTACGAATATTTTTTTAATATATTATCTATCTCTAATAATACATTTGTTAGTGCATCCTTTTCCCAAAAATAATTAATATCAACATCTATATCTGCCTTGTTTTTCAATTGCAATAAATCCTCAATCATCTGATTTGCATTTGAAATCAATAAAGCTAAATTACTTTTTACTAGATCTTGCATATATATTTCGGATTCTCTCGTTTTTAAAATATAGGTCTTTAAGTTAAAAGCTATACCCTCGAATAATGCTGTTGAAATGGCCCCGACTTGAATATTACATATATTAAAATAATGATATATTGAATGTTCATTTCTACAAACCACTTCAATTTTTTCTCTATTTACACTCAGTTCTTTATAGGCTATTTCCCAATTCATGTATTCTTCAGGATGAAGTTTGTAAATTATTTTAAATTCAGTATTATATCTTGACAACTCTTTATATAAAGATATTGCTAGCTCACTTAACACTTTCCCATATAAAGGCTGTGAAATAATTAAAATATTCAGTGTGTTTTTGTTCTTTGAAGTACAACCGTATTTTTCAATTTGATTTTCTATATATGGAAATCCAGTCACGTGAACACTTTCATTTTCTATTGGCCATCGTGCTGTATTTTTCCAAAAATCAGAAAAAACAAAAATGTCCGTAGGAAAAAAAGGTAATTTCTGTTTCATACTAAAATTATATGATATATGCTCTTTTCCAATTATTCCGTGCTGAAGCTCAATAACCGGTATATTTTTGCTATATGCTATCTCATTAACTATCATCCTATTGATCTCATAACTTACAACCTCGATAATCAATTTAGGTTGCAACTTTTTTAGTATCATATTTAGCCATTTTTTTCTATAATGATATCTATAATATTCCCGAGCGATTAAATTTTGCAATTCACTTTGATTGATATTTATATCTAATTTAGAAGATAGTATTTTATATAAGAAATCTACCTCTTTTGTTATTTGATCCATTATTTTCTTATTTCCACCTTTATTAAGGTGCTTTTGAATTACAGCAAATACATTAACAAAATCCATGTATAATAAATTTTTTGTTTGAGTTGGTTTTAAATGGGTTCCTTTATTAAGGAACTCCATAATATATACATCTTTCTCAAGAATCTCAGCTAGTTTATCAGTATAAATACATTCATAGTAACTACCATTTTTTACTCTTCTTTGATGATTTATTATAATAATACTTTTTCTATTTTTCTTTAATAACAGCGGATTATAAATTGTACAGTTTAAAAAGATACCTAAATAGTCCTTCAATCTCATAAATTCCATAACATTATTATTCTGTTTAAAGTCACGGCTTAGAGAATCGATAGAAAACCTAATATACCCCCAATAGTAAAAATCATTGATTTTCCTGGATAATAAATCATGCTCCTCTTCAATTTGTAATAATATATCTGTAATTGTATCCAATTTATACCTCCAATTTATAGGTTTGATGCTACGATAACCAATCTATTATTTAATTTTGAATCTCTCGAAATAGTCACTTACACCCTTTTGTTAAAATTTTTTGGGATAATTTAAACATTAAACTTTTTACGCAGCATTAAAGCATACTTATAATTTCCAATTATAGATAGAAATAAAAAAGCAACCCCTTTTAATGTAAGTTTAGATTTTAAAGCCTTAGAAGAATATTTCGTTGCAATTCTTCTTGAACCATTCCTCATTGCTAAGTTTGCAATCGCAAGAAAATAATTCTTCTGTTGAATATTTCTTTCATATGATGACAATCTTTCGAATAATTCAGCATATTTTTTTTTAAGATAATAATAGGTTTCTTCATATTTTTCTGTTCTTTTGGATATCTGCATTTTATTTGTATAATTGTAATATTTAATACAAGAATCTTTAACAATTCCTACTTTTGTATATTGACATATTCTTATCCATAAATCATAGTCTTGCAGAGCCATTAAATTCTCATCAAACATACCACTTTTAGCAAAGATTTCTTTTTTTACCATTACTGTAGAAGTTGTCCCTATGTAATTTTTCATCAATATATCTTTAGATATATCGCCTTCCAATTCTGGCTTAACAACGTATGAATATCCTTCATTCACATATATTGAAGTTAATCCAGTGTATACAAGTCCAATTCTATTGTCTGCCTTGATTACATTTAATTGTTTTTCCAATTTATCTTTTTCCCAAATATCATCATCATCAAGAAAGGCTACATAATCTCCTATAGACGCTTCAATACCTTTGTTTCTTGCATAATTACCATTTCTAGATGGATTATAAGAGATATATTTAATTCTATGGTCATTATTAAAGTTTTTTTTCATATAGTCATCGGTTCCATCAGTTGAACCATCAGATACTACTATAATTTCAATATCTTTTATCGTTTGTTCTTGAGCACTTTTTATTGCTCTTCCTAATAGATTAACTCTATTATGAGTTGGTATTACAACACTTATCATTTTTCCTTCCCCCACATTACCTCTAATTCTATTCATTTAGATTATTTATTCAGAAAAATCCATAATATTATTTCTTTCTTCTCAAGATATTATCGGACAGAATTTTCAACAACCAAACTGGAGATAAAAACATCACCACCTGCCCAATAACAACTACGACTAAATCCGTTGTACTTGAATACCCCTTCTTCCAAAATTTGTAGATAACAGAAATATAACTCCTACAATTTACCCATGTTTTTCTTCTTTTGTAGTTATCTTCATTTGATCTAAATAGTAACAATGGCTTTGGAATATTCATTGAAAGACAACCATTATGTAGCATTCTTATAAATAAATCAATATCTTCTTTTCTCAACACATCTTGATATCCACCACAATCTAATACAGCTGATTTTTTGTACATGACTGTTGGGTGATTAAACGGGCTTCTTCTTCTTGAAAATCTCATTATATCTTCATGTTTTTCTGGAACAATCCTGGATGTAACAATATTTGAAGGTTCATCGTAAAACTCATTTGTCCATGTTCCAACTATGCATAGCCCTGAATTGTTTTCAAACTCTTTAAGTTGTAGTTCGCATCTGTTTTCTAATGAAATATCATCTGTATCCATTCTAGCTACTAACTCATTTTTACATTGTTTAAGCCCCTCATTTAATGCTAACCCTAGTCCAAGATTTTTCTTTAAAGGAACTATTGTAAAAAGTCCAGGTTCCTGTTGTATATATATATCAATTATTTTTTCAAGTTCTGGAGTTATTGGGCCATCCTTAACAATTACAATTTCATCAGGCTTAATTGTTTGCCTAAGCATACTTTCAATGCTCTCAATAAAAAAATCTGGCTTTTCTTTATGGTATATTGACATCAAAACACTATATTTTGTATTATTCATCTCACCTAACAACCTCCGTTAACTCAATAGATTCTCTAATTGTTCTTATTCTGTAATTTGCCTTATCATAGTCACTTATGGACTGCTCATAAACCAAATTGCCAAATACCTTATTAACTACACCAATACCAAACATCAATCTCAGTACTGGATTGAATATCTTAGTCATCCATATCTTTTTCCCATGTACTTCTGCGATCAATTTAACCATTTCACTCGTCTTTACATATTCTTGATTTTGTGGATAGAACAATCCACTTTCTTCATTATCAATCATTACTTTAATAAACTCACAAAGATTATCTATATGAAGCATACTGCGCTCATTATCAATATCAGGAAATACCGGTATCTTCTTAGCCATGTTTGCAAGCCTTGGATAATTCCCTTTAGAACCTTTCCCATATATCATTGGTGGTCTAAGAATAACTATCTTAAAATCATCACTCTCAAGACCTCGAATACCTTCCTCTGCCTGTAGCTTACTATTTCCATAAAAATTACTCGGTGTTGGAACTGTATTTCTATCTATAATTCTTTTATGGCTACTGCCATCACCATAAACAATAATACTGCTCATAAAAATGAACTGCTTTACGCCTTCTGCTTTAGCCTTCTTAGCAACTTCAATTGTTAAATCTCTATTTACTTTATAATACAAATCTTCCATCTTCGGATCTGATGATACATGAGCTATCCCTGCCACATGAAATACAGCATTAAATTGAGAGAAATCTTTCATTTTCCATTCATCATCCCTTGCACTAACTGTATCTACATAATATTTATCAGGCTCTCTCAAAAGCCAATTCTTTAGAGATGTACCTATGTAACTGTTCTTACCAGTGATTAATATCTTCTTCATTTCATCACCCCTATGAATTGCTACTTTCCTTTTCTTCTTTCTTAATCTTAGCTATCATCCCTGTACCACCTTCTATAACACCTTTTCTTCTAAGCACAGAACTAATAGTTCCAAGAAAACATATTAAATCAAACCATAAACTCATCTTCTCAACATACTCTCCATCAAGATTTGCCTTAATATCAATAGGGAGCTCATCTCTGCCATTAATCTGTGCCCACCCAGTAAGCCCTACTGGCACATCATTAGCACCATACTTGTCCCGTTCTTCTATAAGATCATATTGATTCCAAAGGGCAGGTCTTGGCCCTATGATACTCATCTCTCCTACAAAGATGTTCCAAATCTGTGGCAGTTCATCAAGGCTTGTCTTTCTTAAGAACTTACCAACCTTAGTAATCCATTGATCTGGATTTTCTAATAGATGTGTAGGACAATCTTTTGGAGTATCTATCCTCATAGTTCTAAACTTCAATATATTAAAATGACTCTTATGGATTCCAACCCTTTTCTGTTTGAACAGTACCGGACCTTTAGAGTCAATTTTGATTGCAATAATTAATATTAAAAATACTGGAGATAATATAATAAGTGCTAAAAATGATAATATTATATCAATTAATCTTTTAATTTTTAAGTAAACCATTTTTAGTTCCCCCTGCTTGTATAATTAATTAGAATAATCTAATGTGAAGCTTAATAATTATTTTTAATTTTCTCCTCAAACTTAGCAATGCTTTCTTGAGCATTAGGATTTATTAACAAAATCAGTTTTCCAATAGGAACCATTATCAAATATTTATAAATAAGTCCTAGAATTCCTATAATAGGAGCCAATACCGCATAATACAACTTTTTCAAAACAACAAGATTTATTTGGTCAAAGATAAAAACCTCTAATCTAACCATTTTTAATTGATATCTAGCTTTAAACGATTCAATCTTTGATTTTGGATTGCTTGCAACATCATTTACGAAGAATGCTAAAATCTCTACATCACTAATATTACTCAAATAGTTTAATCCAACTTCTTTCCTCATAGTTTTAAGCATATCCGCAAGTATATATAATGTTAGTTTTTGATCATAATGTTTACTTAATTTAGCAGCTGGATTTGCACTAAATTCTCTATAAAACACATACTGTTTATATAGTTTCTTGGAACCATATAACAAGAGTGATGACCCCATATCGAAAAAGTCTTTTCTCATTTCTTCAAAAGATTTAGTCATCTCCTCTGAATCATCATCAATTTTTGTTTTAGTAAAAACTTCTTCTAATAATCTTATAAACTTTACATATTGTTCTTTCTTTAACTCATGCTTTTTAAATCGCAATTCATATCTTTTCCCCATAGAGAAAATTACTACTGAAACAATAATAGAGAGTAACGCTATTAGCTCTGTTGATAACTGAATTGTACTAATCCAATCATTTATGCCTTGTATCAAATTTTTTAATAATAACATTATTGAATTTATTAGAACCTCCATAATTACCTCTCCTAAATCAAAATGCTAATATGTATCATTCTCCAAATATCTCCTACTGATTGAATGATTAAGCTTGTAACCATTCTGTAATAATCCAACTACATTCTCAACCTATAAAACCCTTGCCATTACTACATTTGCGCCCTTGTAATTCTTTTCCGATACTCACGTCGATATATACATTCAATCATAAAGTTTATGATTTTATCTACCACTTCGACCACTTTTTTCTCAGAACCTTGATATTACTATCTTCCATCGGTGGTAAATGTTTTTTATCTACCACAGTTTTTACCTTTGCTTTGTTCAAGCTGCTTTTGTGCAATTTTCACATGTTCAATAAAATCTCTTTCGACTTGAGTCAATTGATCTTTGTTTCGCTCTTTATACTTCTCATACTCCAATTCCGCTTTTATCCTAGCTTCTTCATGACTGATTTTTCCTGCATGATAAAGCAACTCGCTTCCACTCATTTTTATAAAGTCGTCTAATTTCTCTATCCAATCCTTCATATACATAGGTCTTTGTCTAATCGCTTGAAGTTCAGCGAATTCTAAATAAGCGGTTACTAATCTATTCAAAATTTTAATCTCATCTTCATTCAAATAATTCTTAGCAATTGAAGCATCTGATTTCCTCAAACTCTTACCATCAAAAGAAGTCATACCCATAAAATCTTTTTCTGCATCAGCACGTAAAAAAACTATTTCTGCTGCTGTGTGACCATGAGCCGCAAAGTGCATTTTATTTTGTACTATTTTGAAAAACTCAATTGACTCAGATGATCTAGGATCGTAATCAATACTCGTTGCATAAATATCAAGTATTTGTCTATAAAAGACTTTCTCACTTGATCGAATATCCCTGATACGCTCAAGGAGCTCTTTGAAATAATTGCCTCCTCCTGCATTTTTTAGGAGTTGGTCGTTCATTGTAAAACCTTTTACAATATATTCTTTAATTCTTTGGTTTGCCCAAATTCTGAACTGAGTCCCACGGTGAGATTTTACTCGATATCCTACTGAAATAATTACGTCTAAATTATAGGTTTTAGTTTGCCTTTTGACAGTTCTATTACCTTCTTGGCGAACTTGTAAGGATTCCTTACAAGTTGAATCTTCCTCTAATTCGCCTTCTTCATAAATATTCTTTATATGAATCGTGATATTCTGTGTTGAAGTCTGGAATAATTCAGCCATTTGGGCTTGAGTGATCCATACAGTTTCATCTTCCATTCTTACTTCTATCTGTGTCTGGCCATCATCTGTCTGATACATTAGAATTTGTGTATTATTTTCTAAATCCATTTCTTCAACTCCTCATATCAATTTATAATTCGAAAATCTCCAGTCTATTGTATCATTTATTCCAACTAATCGAAAATTTCGAGTAGTTGACTCATCTATATCTAGCATAACTCTTTACTTCTTAATTTCACTTTATGCTACATCTTGTGCTTGTCCTTCAAAAATACTCACGACGCCCTAACCATCCAATCACAACCAAGGCACTCCATCACCTGGTGGCTCATCTTCATCACTTACACTCTTATGTATACTACACTTTACTCTACAATCTTCATATGTAATTATGCCATCATCTGAACATACCTCATCAAAATTTTCATTTAAAAATTGATTAAAGCGACTTTCGCCTTGATCTTTTGTCTGTATATAAACTTCGTACTGTCTTGCAACTGTATCACGATTGGTCTCACATACCCTTTCCACAGCCAAACTTCTATACCCGATCAATTTTGGCACAGCAATTATAGCAATGATTGCAAGTATACCAATCACTATAATCAACTCGATAAACGTGAAACCTTCAGATTTCTCATTCATACATATGCCCCCCAGTTTTATTACTCAATAAAACTCAAGCGATAGTCGCAGTAGCCAAACTATCGCTTCATTATTTATAAATACAATATACACAGTTAAATTTTATCGACATGATAATGATGCAGCTTGAAAAATAGTGTGAAACGAAATGCAGAGTAAATTATGTATTATACCACATCTTGTTACGTTTTATTGTCGAAACGACCTTGTATTATTAAAAATGTCTATGTATGATAATAGTATATCAAAAATTCGGTGATAATTGTCACTTTGTGTCGGAATTGTTGTTTTTTTATGTTTAGATAAGGTGGTGTATAAGGTGGTAAGGTTCAAGGTGGTAAGGTGGTAAGGAAAAGCATTTAAGCCACCAGTGGTGGCTCTGTGTACCCTGTTAACAATAGTCGAACGATTGTTGAACTATGGTTAAACGGTTGTTAAACGATTGTTTTTGGAGCAGTTGCTAAATGGTGATTATCAGAATAATAGTTCAATAGAAACTATACAATTGTTTAACTATTGTTAGAAGAGCTATCGCTCAACTACTGTTTTGAGATAGTTGCTCATCTTCACCGATAGATTCTTTGTTTGCTTTATAAATTCACGATACTCGGCCTGACTTATATATCCCAAATCCAACGATATCTCCATTTGACAAACTAACTCCATCAATGATCCATAGGACATATTAATAAAATGAGCTCTATCTTTATTGGTATTTCTGCTCGTTCCTTCAGCTTAGCCTGTGAAATAATCTTTTAATCTAGTTCTTATATATCTCTTTCCATACGTTGTCTTAAGGTATTTTTCTCTATTAAAAGCATCTTTCTCACATAAACACGCTTCATAATAAATAATTTTAAATGGTCTTCTATCTTTAGTCGATTGTACTTTGCCTTCATTATGTAGTCTAAATCTCTCTTTTAAATCATGAGTACAGCCTGTGTACCAGTTTTTATCTTTTTGAGATTCTAATACATATACGTAAAACATATTCACCGTCTCCATAAGCAATGTTTGTGCATTATATAAAGTGACTATTTCACAGGCCAAGTATTACTAGGTACTGAAACAGCTGCCCTATTCATCTGCTGAACCAAAGAAAATCTTTCCTCACTTGGAAACTTCTTAGTCAACTTGTAGTTATACTTAACTATTTCTTTTGCCAGCTGATAAATCTCCAACTTCTGGAATCCGAACATGCTATAAAACCTCCTTGTAACAATAGTCGAACAATTGTTACACTATTGTTCGAAAGCCATAGTTCCACTACTGTTAAAAGGCTATCAGAGCAATAGTTGAATAGAAATCAAACAATTGTTTAACCATTGTTTAACTACTGTTCCACCATCGTTTAACTATTGTTAATTATTCTCGCTAGTTACTGAAATCTCCTCTGTAGCTTGCACTACCGGAGCAGCCATATTCTCATTAGAATTGCTCGCTGGATGATAAGTCGGGACTACACGGGTCATTACTTCTTTAATATCAGTGTTAACATCTTTTAAAGCTTGTTTTAGTAGGGCTATGTTTCTAAGTAAAATTTTGTAGTCTAGGTCTCCTGGTTTGCCTATTAGGATTTTGCTATGGGTGGTGTTGGCTATTCCTTCTTCGTTTAGAAGGAGCTCTTCGTACAGCTTTTCTCCTGGTCTAAGGCCTGTGATCTCTATTGAGATTTCTACGTCTGGTTCGAAACCGCTTAGGCGGATTAGGTCTCTAGCTAGGTCTATGATTTTAACTGGTTCACCCATGTCTAGAATGAAGATTTCTCCACCCTTTGCCATGGCACCTGCTTGGATGACTAGTTGGGATGCTTCTGGGATAGTCATAAAGTATCGGATGATCTTTTCATGAGTAACTGTTACAGGACCACCTGATGCAATTTGCTTTTTAAATAGTGGGATGACGCTACCGTTGCTGCCTAGTACATTGCCAAAGCGGACAGCTACGAACTCTGTCTTGCTGGCTTTGTTGATGGATTGGACGATCATCTCACATAATCTCTTAGAAGCCCCCATAATATTTGTTGGGTTTACAGCTTTGTCTGTTGATATAAGAACAAATTTTTCTACATGATACTTGTCCGCTGTTTGAGCTGTATTTAGAGTGCCTAGCACATTATTTTTGATGGCTTCTCTTGGACTATCCTCCATTAAAGGTACGTGTTTATGTGCTGCTGCATGAAATACCACCTGTGGTCTATATTTTCTAAAAATTTGTTCCATTCGGTCTTCATCTCGTACAGAGCCAATGAGAACCTTAAGGTTTAAGTGAGGCATTTTTCTTTTTAGTTCATTTTGTAAGTCGTAAGCATTGTTTTCATAAATGTCTAAAATAATGAGTTCAGCTGGGTCAAAGTTTGCAATTTGCCTACATAATTCAGAACCAATAGAGCCTCCACCACCAGTGACGAGAACTCGCTTGTCCTTAAGATAGCCGCAGATTTCTATATTGTTTAAATTAATAGGATCTCTGCCTAATAAATCTTCGATTTCTACCTCTCGAATTTGCTTTGTAAGATCTTTACTATCAATTAGATTAGAAAGACTTGGAACAATTTTGGTCTTACATTTGGTCTTTTTACATTCATTAACAATTTCTCTAATGGTATCTGGTTCAACAGAAGGCATAGCAATGATGATTTCTTGAACTCTATGCTCTTTGACGAGCTTGTCCAATTCACTTAACTCTCCTAAGACTTTGTAGCCATTAATATAAGTACCTTGTTTCAATACATCATCGTCTATAAAACCGATGATCTTATCCTCGATCCTAGGATTACCTCTGTATTCCCTTAAAACACTTACCCCTGCATCCCCTGCACCTACAATGAGGACATTTTTGCCATCAGCAGGTATATTATAGTTTTTAAATCGTCTAGCTGCTCGATAGCTAATTCGAATACCACCTGTAAAAGCCGTATCTAATATACAGTTTACAATGGCAAAGCCCGTTGTAAGCTGTGGATTAATTAGATTTAAAATAAAAAAGGTCAAAAAATTAGAAATTACATTTGCCAAACTAATCTTAAACATTTCCTCAACACTAGCGTATCTCCATAAAGTGTTGTATGTATTTGTAATAAAAAGCAAGCCAAATTTTATAGTAAGGGCAATAATCAAGAAATTAGAAAATTGCGGAATGATGACAGAGTTGTTTTGAGTTAAAATCGCAGATATATATAAGGAAAACGTAAGGAATAGTCCGTCTAGTATTCCTACCATTCCTATGCGTATTGTTTTTTCTTTCATGGGGTATAAATTCCTTCCTTCTGGTTGTAGTCAGTGTTATACTATTATACATTTTTTGTTGGTTAAAGACAATATGAGCAGGGGAGCGGAATTTATACCAGGTGGTAAGGTGGTAAGGTAGTAAGGTGGTAAGCAAAACCACTCCTCGCCTTAAGGCGAGATTATGTCTTTAGTTCGTTACTTTATTTTATTTGGTGTGTTTATTTAGATTGTGCTCTTGTAGCGAGATTATTAGTTCTTAATTTGTGATTGCAGTGATAAGCAAGGTGCCAACTTCAACATGATAAGCAAGGTTAAAAGCAATGACAGCAAAGGCAAAAGTAACTTTTATACGATGCACGTTATGGATTTATATTACCTGTTAGTAGCTATCATCAAATCAACTTAGATCTGATACCTGTTTCATACATTATGAATTTATCTTTTTAATGAGCGCGTTTAGCATTTTGCTTACTTCACATGCTTTATTTTCTAAGTTTTGATACTGTTCAGCACTTATGTATTTTAAATCCCTTGATAGGAGAAGGTGATAACGCGTTTCCTCTATAGAGCCTCTTGCGATTATTAGGAATCGCTTATATTCTGCATTTGTCTCTCTTGCCCTACCTTCGACAATATTAGACGGAACGGATGCTGTTGATCTCCTTAACTGAGAAGTCAATGAATATATTTCTTCTCTTGGAAAATGTGCTGTAATCTTGTATAGTTCAATTACTAATTCATGAGCTTTCTGAAATGCAATTAGTTTTGAAATTTCTTCATACATAACAAACCTCCAAATCCTAATATAATCTTGTTTTATTGGCAATATAACTCTTATTTCCAATTATTAACTTATTATAAAGATTTTAGTATAGATTATATGTCGAAAAAGGGAGTATGCTGTTAATTTCTGAGGTTATAAGGGTTAAATTTGAGTAAATTGTTGCAATATACTTTACGCAGAATTAAGGTGGTAAGCTTCAAGGTGGTAAGTAAAAGCACTTTAGCCACCTTTGGTGGCTTAATGGGGGAACGGTGTGGGCTCCGTTCGCTACATTACCTCGCCTAAAGGCGAGTTTAGGTTTGCCTTACCACCTGGGAGTAATACCCGATTTGTCTCAACCGAAGGGCGAGAGAAATTGAATGGTATTACCCCTGTCAAGGTTGGCGAGGTTTGTAGCGACTGTAAGGAGCTAGAAGCCCGCAACCTACGACAGACCACCCGACCACCTGACCACCTTATTTTAAATTCCCTCGCTGATCTCATTCACAATCACCGATGCTTGATAGTCTCCGTCTTCGTAAATAAACTCATGCAAATACTTCACATTATCTACTAGAGTGTTTGGTTTTAGGTAGTAGACTCCGTTCCATGTGCCACCTTTGGAGTGTTCATCTAACGGGAGGCGGGTGTTTTCTAGGGTTTTTATGTTTGATGAGAATACGTCTGTTGCTAGGCCTACCATATCTGTTGTGCTTAGGCTTGTCTCTACATTGGGGGTTAGGGTTTCTATTAGGGCTAGAGCTTGGGTTAGGGATTTGCTGTTTAGGACTTTAGTGATGACGTTTTCTAGGACGGTTCGTTGTCTTTGGGTTCTCTCGTAGTCCCCATCTCCTGAGTAACGTATCCTGCTATAAGATACCGCTTGGTCTCCGCTTAATTTTTGTAATCCTGTGCCATTGACACCTGGAATATGTTTGATTTCATAATCCTTCACATCAATCTCTACTCCACCTACGGCATCGACGATCTTTGCCATGGCGCTAAAGTTGACTGTTACGTAGTTTTTGATGTTCATATCAAAGTTCTTATTGATCGTTTTAATGGCTAGTTCTGGCCCTCCATAAGCGTAAGAGTGGTTGATTTTATCGTATCCTCTGTCAGAGATATTAACATATGTATCACGCATGATGGATGTAAGCTTAATCTTTTTATGCTGCTTGTCCAATGAAGCAATCATAATACTATCAGAGCGAGTTGCACTATCGTAATCATTGGCTCGAGTATCGATACCAAATAAGGCAATATTAATGATTTCATTACCCTTCTTAGATGACTCTGGAGAGATGTTTAGTTCTTCATCGTTTTTGGAGATATCCACTCGATTCATGTCTCCTAGGTATTTGTCAAATAAATAATAGCCTCCAGCGGAGATTAGGAGGACCAGGGCGAGGAAGCCAATTAGTACTTTTTTTCCGGTGGAACGATTCTTTTTCATAGAAGCCATTTTGGGCACCTACTTTCTTTTTTTTATAAGGTGGTAAGGTAGTAAGGTGGTAAGGTCGTAAGCAAAGACATTGTTTGGGCTGGGCTTTGCGGGTCTTAGATCCTTCGCTCCGCTCCAGGATGACTTGGGTAGGAACCTTGGGCTGGTTTCACAAGTCTCTTTATGTGCCAAGGACACATTTTGACCCTAGCTACTGCTTTTGTCATCCTGAGGCTTTAGCCGAAGGATCTTGTGTATTCCTTTTGGGTCTTAAGATCCTTCGCTTCGCTCCAGGATGACTTGGGATAGGCTTCGTGGGTCTTAGATCCTTCGCTTCGCTCCAGGATGACATGCGTGCCATTTGGCACGCAGTTATAACTCGCCCGAAGGCGAGCTGTTTTTCCTGACCACCTGACCACCTTATTCACCTTACCACCTGACCACCAGTTTATATTGCTTCGCAATTTTAAACAATCAACGCAAAGGCCGCAGCTAAAATCGGCACAACTATAGACAATATACACAACCATAGCATGGCCATGGTAAATTTATTTTTCTTCATAAAAATCACCTCGTTGTTTTAAATATACATGGTTTTATTGTAACACAGGAGTGTTGAATTTGATAGATATATGGTTCTGAAAAGTTCGTTTTAGGTTAGCGGAATGCTGAAAGCGGAAAGCGGAACTTTTGGGCTATATTATGTGACTATATGGAGGATGCTTCAGTGAAAGTAGTGATTAGCAGTCAGCCTTTATTATCTTATGCACTACTTTTAGGTTTTAGTTTGAGGGCAAGCTCTGGGGTCAAAGATCCTTCGCTACGCTCCAGGATGACGTGTGTGTGCTTCGCACACAATTGAGAATTAATAATCTAGAATTTAGAATTATTGTTTGGAAGTGCTCCTTTTAGGTTCTAGTTTGAGGGCAAGCTCTGGGGTCAAAGATCCTTCGCTACGCTCCAGGATGACGTGCGTGTGTTTCGCACACAATTGAGAATTAATAATCTAGAATTTAGAATTATTGTTTGGAAGTGCTCCTTTTAGGTTCTAGTTTGAGGGCAAACTCTGGGGTCAAAGATCCTTCGCTACGCTCCAGGATGACGTGCGTGCTTCGCACACAATTGAGAATTAATAATCTAGAATTTAGAATTATTGTTTGGAAGTGCTCCTTTTAGGTTCTAATTTGAGGGCAAGCTCTGGGGTCAAAGATCCTTCGCTACGCTCCAGGATGACGTGTGTGCTTCGCACACAATTGAGAATTAATAATCTAGAATTTAGAATTATTGTTTGGAAGTGCTCCTTTTAGGTTCTAGTTTGAGGGCAAGCTCTGGGGTCAAAGATCCTTCGCTACGCTCCAGGATGACGTGCGTGTGTTTCGCACACAATTGAGAATTAATAATCTAGAATTTAGAATTATTGTTTGGAAGTGCTCCTTTTAGGTTCTAGTTTGAGGGCAAGCTCTGGAGTCAAAGATCCTTCGCTACGCTCCAGGATGACGTGCGTGTGTTTCGCACACAATTGAGAATTAATAATCTAGAATTTAGAATTATTGTTTGGAAGTGCTCATGATTTAACAAGGGCATGGGTAACGCTCATTGTTTTTCTATCCATTTGTCTAACCAAAAAACTTTCCATTGCTAGGTTCCATCACTAAGCTTTTTAATTCTTAATTCTAAATTATTAATTGCGCGTAGCGCGAAAGTCATCCTGAAGGCTTTAGCCGAAGGATCTTGCCTTTCTCTACCTCGCCCAAAGGCGAGCAATGCTTTTGCTGACCACCTGACCACCTCACCACCTGACCACCTCACCACCTTACCACCTATCAAAATTACCTAGCGTAAATATATTTCTACAACAAATCACCTTCCTATGGGTTGATATCTCCTCTAAAAACCATTTACATATTAGGAGGTGATAATATGCCAGTTCAAGCAAATGTAAGCAATCTAAAATTACAGCTTATGTATAACTACGGAGTAGATGACAAGGGAAATGTAATAACAAAATCCAAAACCTACTCTAATATTAACAATACTGTAACAGATCAAGTGAAATACGACGTAGCAGTAGCTATCGCCGCCCTTCAAGCTCATGCTCTTGAAGGGGTTCATGTGATACAGGATAATCTTTTGTTGAATGTATAATCTAAAGCGCTTGTTTTAAATAAATGTTTGTTTTCATGGTGGCGGGAATGGCGGAAAGCTGAATGCGGAAAGTGGAAAACTACGTGCGCTTTGCGCATAATTAAGAATTATTTAAGCAGTGGTTAGGGTGGCTCTGCAGTATAGCTTCGCAGCTAAAGATTCTTCGCTTCGCTCCAGAATGACTGGGGTAGGAAGCTTGGGATAGCTCTGTGGGTCTCCTTAGGCGGACAGAGTCGTCCGCTACTACAATTATTGATGTAGGAAACACTCCGTAGGGATTTAAGTGCCATAGGCACAATGTTTTAACCCGAGTTACTGCTTACGTCATCCTGGAGGCTTTAGCCAAAGGATCTTGCTTTTCTCTACCTCGCCCGAAGGCGAGTATTGCTTTTGCTGACCACCTGACCACCTCACCACCTGACCACCTGCACCGGCTACAAAGATGCTGGAATATAACTACTTTTAACTTTCATCTTGAATATGCAACAATAACTAGCGGAGAGGAGGTGCAAAAATGCCCGAATTAAAACTTGACCTTAGCTTCAAAAGAGCTGATGGTGGTAATGCAAAGATATCTATCGAAGACGCTAAACCTGATATTACAGAAGCGCAAGCTAATAGCTTAATGGATTTGATTATTGCTAATAATATCTTTACACCAAATGGATCTAGCTTAACTGCAAAGAGCAAAATTGAATTGATTTCTACGGATGTAACGGAATTTAGCGTAGTTTAGTGGATAGAAAGGGCACCCTGGTGATTCGGGGTGCTCTTTTTGTAGGAGTTATTTCAGGTGGTCGGGTGGTCAGCAAATATGCGACTTACGTCGCAGTGAACAATGAACAGGGAACAATGAATATAAAAGGTTGTTGAGTCGCATATTTGTACTGTTCCATGTTCAGTGTTCATTTTTCATTGTTCATTGAAGGTTTTTGCATTTTGTTCTAATGATCGTTTATATGCTTATAGTTAGTTCCTAAGGATCCTTCGCTTCGCTCTAGGATGACTCGGGTAGGAGCTTGCGATCGCTCTGGGGTCTTGGATCCTTCGCTTCGCTCTAGGATGACTCGGGTAGGAGCTTGCGATCGCTCTGGGGTCTTGGATCCTTCGCTTCGCCCTAGGATGACTTCCGTGTGCGCTGCACACAATTGAGAATTAATAATTTACAATTTAGAATTGAAAATTATTAAAAGTCTTTATATACAGTGTATTCTTTAATAACTAATATGCACGGATCCCTGACGAGGTCAAAGGCCTATCTCACAGAAAGCGAGAGCTTTTGCCGTCCAACGAATCAACCACTCAGAAAAGTTCCACGTTCAGCTTTCGGCTTTCCACCTATAAAAAGTTCCGCGTTCAGCTTTCCAGTTTCCGCTAAAGTAATGTCACATTCGCTTAAATCTCATAGAATAATACGATATAACTTTTTCTATAAGGAGGTAATCCAGATTACCCTTATTACGTTAATAGATGAAATTAAAAGCGGTGATACGTCTCAAATGGGGGTCTTGATTGAACAGGTTAGGCCGGTTACTTTGTCAATGATAAAGAAATACGGCTATTATGATAGTTTTGAAGAAAATTATCACAATGCTATGGTTCAATTATTAGAGGCCGTACAGGAGTTTGATATATCAAAACAAGTACCTTTTGCAGCCTTTTATAAGAAAAAGCTCTTTTACTTTTATATGGAAGTCATAAAAGAGCAGGCTGATAAAATAGAATTCGTCGAAATGATGCCTACTTTTGATAACCTAAAGGATGAGAATTTGATTGAGCAGGATAAGAGTTTAGACAAGATCATCTGGAGGGAAAATACGGAAGATATTCAAAGGGCACTACTAAAGCTCACGCCTAGACAACAGTGGTTTATCCGAGAACATTTTTATAAAGGCAAAAAAGTCCAGCAAATCGCTAAAGAAAATGACCTTCATCCACAAACGGTGACAAAATTAAAAGCACGAGCGTTGGGTGCGCTTCGCGCACAATTGAGAAATGAGAATTTACAATTTAGAATTAATTAAGTCAAATATGCGACTTGCGTCGCAGTGAACAATGAAGATGGAACAATGAATAATTAGCAGTATTAAAAGCTACGTAAACAGTCGCATATTTATATTGTTTCGTGTTCGTTGTTCATTTTTCATTGTTCATTGAAGATTTTGTATTTTAATTTAATACTAGTTGATTATATAGTTCATGCATTAATAGTTGGTGTGGTAAGTTTTCCATCCAACGAACCAACCGTCCAACCCCTAATAAGTTGTAAGTAAATTCTATATCACTGCTGGTGGATTTTTGGTTTTCCTGACCACCTGACCACCTGACTATTTGGCCCCCTCCCTCCAATTATTATGGATTTTTTGTTGGCTATTGTGTTATATTATTATATTATTCATTGTTAGTAGTTCAGACAAAAGGAGTCCTCAACTTGACAGGTATCGTAAATACACCAAAGTTAACGAAAAAACGTGATTTTTATTTTGATAATGTGAAATTCTTTTTGATATTAATTGTAGTGGCCACGCATACTTTTTCTCCGGTTATTGGTGAATCTTGGGGATTAGAGAGATTGTTTTATTTTATTTATACCTTTCACATGCCCGCCTTTATTATAGTATCTGGGTATTTTATGAAGTATATAAAAAACTTGAATAAATATGTAATTAAATACTCTAAGATTTACCTTTTTATACAGACTCTTTATTTTCTAGTGTTTAAGTTTGTTCTTAAAGCAGAAATTGACCTTACTTACTCAGATCCATATTACACTTATTGGTTTATGTTTTGCTTAATTATATGGTATGTGATTTTTCCTCAAGTGAAGGATCTTAAGGGCATACTTTCGATTGCTGTTGCAGCTGGAATTGCAGTGGGATATGATGAGAACTTTGGATTGTTTATGTCCTTATCAAGAGTAGTGGTGTTCTTTCCTTATTTTTTAATAGGTCATTACCTAAAAAAGGAGCATATTATAACGGTAAAAGAAAGTAAATGGAAATACATTATATGGGTGGCGTGTATTGTGATTGCCTACATACTGTTAAAATACGACATCATCGCCAGACCTCTTCTACAAGGAAAAAGTTCTTATGCAGTAGTCGGCTACGACATGTGGTACGCAGGATTGTACAGGCTAGCATTGTATGGGGTTGGGGCATTGTTTAGCTTTGGATTTTTTCTATTGATTCCAGATGGAGAAAAAATGTATTCTAAATTAGGGGCACAGACTTTGTATGTGTATCTTATTCATGGGATTATTTTGAAGGTGTTGAGAAATATTGGATTTTATGAGGTTTTTAATGGGATGGAGTTAGTGCTTATTGGCGTTTTGTTTGGGTTGATGTTGACGGTGCTTGTGCAGGTGGTAAGATCTAAGGTAAACCCGAGCTAACTACTCCAGTCATCCTGGAGCGAAGCGAAGGATCTTAAGACCCCAAAGCTCCTACCCCAGTCATCCTGGAGCGGAGCGAAGGATCTTAAGACCCCAAAGCTCCTACCCCAGTCATCCTGGAGCGAAGCGAAGGATCTTAAGACCCTAAAGCTCCTACCTCAGTCATCCTGGAGCGAAGCGAAGGATCTTAAGACCCCAAAGCTCCTACCCCAGTCATCCTGGAGCGGAGCGAAGGATCTTAAGACCCCAAAGCTCCTACCCCAGTCATCCTGGAGCGAAGCGAAGGATCTTAAGACCCTAAAGCTCCTACCTCAGTCATCCTGGAGCGAAGCGAAGGATCTTAAGACCCCAAAGCTCCTACCCCAGTCATCCTGGAGCGGAGCGAAGGATCTTAAGACCCCAAAGCTCCTACCCCAGTCATCCTGGAGCGAAGCGAAGGATCTTAAGACCCCAAAGCTCCTACCCCAGTCATCCTGGAGCGAAGCGAAGGATCTTAAGACCCCAAAGCTCCTACCCCTGTCATCCTGGAGCGAAGCGAAGGATCTTAAGACCCCAAAGCTCCTACCCCAGTCATCCTGGAGCGAAGCGAAGGATCTTAAGACCCCAAAGCTCCTACCCCAGTCATCCT
>NZ_QNRX01000024.1 GCF_003317055.1 Alkalibaculum bacchi | reverse complement strand
TAAAATGGTCTATCAGTATGCATTTGATGGTCTATTTTAATGCATCAGGTGGCTCAAAAGTTAGCATCGATGGTCCATTTGAAATGCAATATTCATATGACTCGGGGGATTAACAAGGAGTATATTTTTAAGGATGCTTTTCAGAAGGATATGATTATAAGGATTTTTAATGAGAAATTGCAGCAAAATCCGATGAGGAGCTGTTTCGAATTGTTGCTTATTGTATTATGGGCAATCATTTACATATGATTGTACATTGTGTCAATTCCAAATAAATGTTTAGAAAATGAAAAACACAAGCATACGAGGATTTTTATCCTTTTGATTGTGTTTTTCTTGTAGTCGTTCACCCCTACGGTATTATTGTAGGTAGGTACGAAGTAGATCATCTTCAATGAGCTTTAGGGAAAGCTGGATGTGAAATATCGTATCATAATCGTTTAAATCAACGTTTAAGATTTTATTTAACTTTTGCAAATGATATAGTACTGAACTTCTATGTAAATGTAGTTCTTTTGCAGTTGAATTTTGATTCCTGAAATTTTTTAAATAAATAAATAGGGTTTTTAAATATTGAGTAGAATTTTGAATATCATACTCAATAAGAGCCTTTACTCCAGGATGTATAAAATAGTTAAGGTCTATGTCTAATGTCTTAAGCTGCCCAAAAAAGTCAAGGAGTATATAATCATTATAGTCGTTTATCCTAATTTGTTTTTTTTCTCCTAATTCTGCAGCAATGAACGCTTGATTTACATATTTCTCTAATTGGCTTATTTCATGAAATTGTTGACTAATTCCAATATATCCATTGAAGCTTATGCAAAATTCTTCTAGATTAATTTGTGTGTCTTGATCGATTGGATTTTCTAGATCTGTATCAATAATCATTAATACTTTTCTTTTATATACAATACATTTATTGTTTTGTACAATATCTACAAAAATATTTCGGACGTATAAAAGATATTCTAGTATTGAATGGCATTGGTCTAGGTGCAATACCATAATGTAAAGATTCTTTTTTATTTGCCAATTTAAGTTCCATATTCTGTTAGAAAGTTCGTTTTCACTCTTGATCCTTCCTTCTAATAAATCTTGAATCAAAGTATGATAGGTAATCCCTCTGTTGCTTCGGATATTTTCGTTTTTTTGTATTTCAAGAGATAATATAGAACATATATAATCGACAATATCTTTATCACTTTCTTGAATTGGACGATTAGAGGCAATTACAATGACAAATCCAATAATTTTTTGCATGGATATAATTTTATTGAACATATATTCATAGTGTTGTGAAAAATCACCTTCTACAAAAGGGGGAAAGACCAGTGGTGTATCTGAATGAATGGCCTTTTCTAAGCTATTCCTAATTTCATTAACTCGATTGGTTTCGTACACTGGAGGAAAACCAATTTTTATGTCGTGCCACTTATAATCATAATTTTTTGTAAAAGCAATAAGGCGCAAACTTGAATCTCTTACGTTGATGGGGTTTTCTAACATAGAAGATCCGATATCTAAGAGTGCTTCTACCCCTTCATCCTTAATCAATGAGTTTAATAGAGAATCGGCCCAATTATTATATTTTCTAAAGATTTCAACGATATTTGCGAATACCATTTCCAAGTCGTTCACTGTGTGTAAAATAATTGTATTGTGCTTCATTAGCACATTAGGTATCTCTTTGGTTTTTACATCTGTAATATAAAGTAAATTTAATACATTCGTGGAAGGGAGGTCTTTTATTTCGGAGATTTTCCCTACTAGTAAACTATCGCATTTATATTTTGGCAATTGATTTGATAATATTTGTACGCCACTAAGTTTAGTAGGCTCATTCATATGTGAATATAAAATGCAGTAATCTTTTAAATTATCTAGTATCATAGTCCATGTTAATTTCACAATCATCCCTCATTTGTCTTTATACAATCTCTTATTCTATACAGTTTACCATAAGAGAAAGACACTATTCACTGATTATTTGATGTGATTAAGGTTTTTACATAATTTTTCTATCATACGAGCAATATGTGCAATATGTAGGTATATGTCGAAAAATGTTTGTAACATTTGTCGAATTGACTCTTGGAGTAGAGTATGGTTAAATTGATGTAGGACTAAGATTGTAAAAAAATAATAAATTAAAATAATAACATGGGAGAGGTGGCTTCGTGGAAAGGAATCAACTTTTAGCTCGGATAAGGAACAAAGAAGTAACAAGCAGAGAAATCATAATGTACAGTTTAGGTTTTTTTGCTTATAGCATCATTAATCTCGGATTCAGTACCTATCTTACATTTTTTTGGTCAGATATTTTAATCATCCCACTTGGGGCAATAAGTATCATATTTTTATTATCTAGGATTTTTGATGGCATAACAGATATCTTAATAGGTTTTTTAGTGGATAAAACAAAGACCAAATATGGAAAGGCCAGACCATGGCTTTTATGGACTGCGGTTCCATCGGCAATTGCATTTGCACTAATGTATTATGTGCCAAACCTTGGTGAGACGGGAAGAATAGCATGGGCATTTATCACTTACAATATGGTTGCCCTTGTTTTTATCACAGGTGCGTATTTACCTTTGCAGTCACTAACCTCTTTGATCACAGAGGATCCAAAAAAAAGATTGACCATCAATATGGTTGCTCAGGGATTTGCAACTTTAGCTACTATTCTCGGTAATATGTATGTTGCCCGTTCCATTGAATATTTTGGTGGAGGTGCACAAGGGTATTTCAGGTTCTTTGGATTGATGGGAATTTTAGCTTCCGCTCTCATGTTAGTTTCATTCGTTGGAACAGAAGAAAGAGTACAAAGTCAAAAGAGTACTCCAACTGAAAAAGTGTCCGCAAAAGTAGCCTTAAAGGCATTTGTTGCTAACAAGTGGTGGATGCTCGTCACATTGTTAATGGCTCTTACATATTTCTATCCTGCCTTGATGGCGATTAATGTGTACTACATGAAATGGAACATGGGAAATCCAGCACTTATGGGACCTTTTATGTCAATTATTTATGGAGCCATGCTAGTTACGCTTATTCTAGTAACACCTGTGATTAATCGACTTGGAAAAATCAAGGCAGGATTTATTGGAATGTTTATACAAGTTATGGGAGGCATTCTTCCTTTATTTGCACCTGCAAGTATAACATTGCTAATGGTTGCTGCCGCTCTAAGGGGAATTGGTCCAGCAATTTTATTAGGAACCAGACTTGCCTTCATGTGCGATGTTATTGAGTATGGTGAGTGGAAGACCGGCATCAGACTAGAAGGAATCATATTTAGTGGAGCGAGTTTTGGTGCTAAAGTGGGAACGGGTGTTGGCGCAGCAGTTGTATCTGTAATGTTAGCATATGGAGGTTATGTAGGTGGTGCAGCAGTACAAACAGCAGCCGCATTAAGTGCTATTGAGTTTACTTTTATATGGTTACATGCACTGAGTTCAATACTTGTTACCATATGTTTATTCTTCTTAAGAGGATTGGAAAAAGATATGCCTAAGATTTTAGCGGACCTTAAAGTTAGAAATGGAAAATAACCTGGGGATATGTTTTGATATGCTCCCCTTATAGTAGACAGTTTAAATAATAAAAATTGTTTATTGTAGGGAGGAGTATATTTTTTATGTCTTATAGTGGTAAATGGTGGTGTATCTACACTTAAAGCTATCAGAGTAGCTTTACTTATATGTATATTTTGAATATCTTTGGTAAAAGATAGAATAATCATTCGCTACAGAAGATGTATTGTTTTTCTTCTATTAGCATGTCTAAACCAACAGGAAGAATGGGTATTGGAGTGATTTATAGTGAGATTAATTTTAGCATCATCCATTACAATTGGTGCCATATCTCTTAATTCAGCCAATAAAACCCTTACCATTGAAGCAGAAGAAACTCTCGCGTCATTAGCACTAGAAGGTGCGAAGGTAGCACAAAGCCGTGTTGAAACTCAAAGAGAGATTTTAACGACCATAGCAAATAGAGCAGATATTCAAACTATGGATTGGAATTTACAGCAAGAAGTATTAAAAACTCAAGTGAAAAATACTACTTTTCTAGATATTGCAGCTGTTCAACCTGATGGGACAGCATTTTATCCAGATGGATCTACTAGCGAATTAGGAGATAGGGAGTATATCAAAAGAGCATTTAATGGGGAGTCAAATGTATCTGATTTATTGATAAGCCGAGTAACGAACTCTGCTGTATTAATGTTTGCAGCACCCATAGAAAATAATGATAAGGTAGTAGGTGTATTAATAGGCCGTGCAGATGGAAATGCGTTAAGTAATATTATAGATGATATGGGGTACAGAGAAAATGGATACGCTTATATGCTTAATAAAGAAGGTACTATCGTAGCTCATCCTGAGAGAGATTTAGTATTAAATCAATTTAACCCCATAGAAGCAGCCAAAAAAGATGAAAGTCTAAAGTCTCAAGGAGCATTGATTGAAAAAATAATACAGGAGAGAACAGGGGTGAGGGAATTCGATGCGGATGGTCATACCCATGTAGGAGGGTATGCAGCTATTGAAGATAGTGACTGGTCAATAGTAATTGTTGCTGATAAAGAGGAAGTTTTGGCAGCGATTCCACCCCTGATTAGAAATAATGTTATAACCACTATAATTATTATTTTTATAAGCTTTGTCATTACATATTTTATTGGAAATTCAATTACAAGACCAATCCTTCGCATTGTGGAGCATTCTCATCAAATCGCAGATTTAGACATCAGCCACAATGTACCTGATTCTGACATAAGGTTGAAGGACGAAATAGGGGATATTGCCAATGCATTTCAGTCCATTACGAGCAACCTTAGGAATGTAATAAATGAAATAAATCAATCATCCCAACAAGTTGCAGCAGCATCAGAGGAGTTAATGGCAACTTCAGGACAATCTGCTACTACAGCAGAAGAAGTTACTAAAACCGTTGAAGAAATTGCAAAGGGAGCTTCAGAACAAGCTATCAGTACAGAAGAGGGAGCCCGAAAAGCAAATTTGTTAGGCGATTGCATTGAAGAAAATCAAGGATACATGACTAATTTAAATACTGTAGCTGAAAAGGTATCTCAAGAGGTAAACAAGGGATTACATGAAATTGAGCACCTATATAGTATAACCGAAGAGAATAATCTTGCTGCAAGAGAAATATTTGAAGTCATACAAAGGACAAATGAAAGTTCAAATAGTATTGGAGAAGCGAGTAGTGTTATTACTACCATTGCCGAGCAGACAAATCTATTGGCACTAAATGCAGCTATTGAAGCCGCAAGAGCTGGAGATGCTGGAAAGGGTTTTGCTGTTGTTGCAGAAGAAATTCGAAAATTAGCAGAGCAATCATCCATTTCCTCAAAGTCTATTGACGAAATCGTAAGTGGATTGCAACAAAATGTACAAAATGCAGTAAAAACGATGGATAGAGTTTCTGTAATCTCAAAGGAACAAACTACAAGTGTACAAAACAGTAAAAATCGATATATGGCAATCGAGCAAGCTATGAAGGACGCCATTATGGCAGTTCAAAAGTTAAATGTATCAGGAGAAGAAATGGAAAAATTAAAAAAGGAAATTCTCGATACACTCCAAAATTTAACCGCAATAGCAGAAGAAAACGCTGCAGCAACTCAACAGGCTTCGGCTTCTATGGAGGAGCAGACTGCATCTATACAAGAAATAGCAGGTGCTAGTGAGAGCTTAGCAAACCTTTCACAAGATATGCAATTAATTATCTCTAAATTTAAAGTGTAATTTTTGCGTCTACCCCTACAATTTATATGAGGCTATACTAGCTAATAGGATGTGAAATAATAAATGTTGTTTTTGAAGGAATCATTAGGATTATAAATAATATGGAAAAGTGTTATTTTTTGTGTAATTATGATATTATTATATATACTAATGAACGACATTTAAAGGGGAGATACAACTGGAATTAAATAGCTTACTTGATTATGTATCTTTGTTTATGCTTCAATACGTTCCTAATGGTCTCATTTATATATTGGTCGGTTATGCTTTTGTCAAAAGGCCCATTAATAGGAGAGAATATTTCTTCTCAAGCATGATTCTAGCAGTATTTGGATTAGCAGCAAAAGTGTTTAGTTTGGAAAAACTTGGGAGTAGCAGTAATAGCCTTCCTCAGATTTTAATACTTTTTGCATGTGTTTTTTTGTTGATTTATAGAAATAAGATATCAGCTATGCATGCTATTATTTCATCCTTAACTGCTATGTTATTACAACTTGTTTTTGAAATGATTTATATAGTAATTATCTTACAAAAAGTATTAAGGATTAATGTTGATACAATATTTAATCAATCAGCTAGCATATTTTCGCTCATTGGGTTACCATACTTAGTAGCTTTAAACTTGTTTATATTATTGATTTATAAAGTTAAGATGAAAAGAAGGTTGAATGATGAATATACAGGATCAACTGGCGAAGAAAATATGTAGTGAACTTAATCTGGATGAAGAGCAGTATGAGATTATTCGTTATGGAGCATTTGCTATCATGCAAATTTCCCTTTGTATTATAGCGGTAGCTGTTTTTGGGTTGTTATTTGGGGTTATGCTTCAAGCTCTTATCGTTTCTTTTTCTACTAGCATTCTAAGGCAGTATTCAGGTGGGGCTCATGCTAGCAGACCTGGAAGTTGTGCTGTGATTGGAACTGCAGTAAGTATAGGTTTGGCTTTATTCGTGAAGTACATAGGAAATTTTATGAATGTAAATACCATGCTTATTGTTGAGAGCATCAGCTTTTTGATTGCCTTTTATATAATCAATAAGTATGCACCTGTAGATAGTAAAGCCAAGCCTATTAAATCAGAAGCTAAACGAAAGAAAATGAGAAAAAGATCTTTTCTCATTGCTACATCATACCTTGTTCTTAGTATTGTTTTTTTGTTATTGTATCAGTATACAAAGAATGTAAATTTCTACATATTTATTTTAGATATATCTGGAGGAATGTTATTTCAAATTTTTTCTCTTACAATAATTGGACGAAGTGTTTTGGCAAAAATAGATCAAGGCTTGACTCGTATTATGTATAGGGGGTGAACTACTTGAAAAAGAAAATATTTTCAATGGCATCTGTAGTATTAACTATGGTAGCTGTTTTATTTGCTGGTTCAGCATGCTGGTGGGGCTTCTATCAGCCAGAAGAACCAAAATCTCTATCTGATAAATAGTAATACATAATATATTCTCCAATATATAGATACGATTATTGTAAGAGAAATTCTGTGGGATTAAGTGAGTGGTGAAAATATGAGTGAGTTTTATATAAATAAGAATACCAAAATTCATCAAATTTTGTCCATCGTTAAGTTGGGGAGTATTCTATTCTTAAGTTTGACTATGTTAAATGCCTATTTTGAATTGAATAATCTAAACGTTTACTCTAGAGATAGCTATTTTTTGTTTTTATGTTCAACTATTACTATACTCACTGTATCTATATTATATTTTATATGGTTATTTGTCTTTGTTAAAAAGCTAAATAGAAAACATTATATTATTGCTAGTACCATAGAGCATTTTTTTCTTCTTTTTATCTTTTCGCTTATTATTCTCTTCTCTGGAGCTTATGAAAGCAATTATAAAATTTCTTTTTTATTTATTGTTATTACTTCCACTATACAGTTAGGTATGAAGTGTGGTTTAACTATAGTAGCAGTATCATCATGCTTTCTATTAGGAATGGATTTGATAATGGTACCAGACCATCTGATTAGCGAATATTTCAGTAATGATATTATAATCTGTGCAATCTTTTTCTTTACGGCTTGGCCCTTAGGATATTACAATAAGTTGGAAAAAGAGCATATTGAAGCATTAGAAGGTTTGGTTAATATAGATGATTTGACAGGTGTTTATAATCATCGTTTTTTTCAACAGTCCGTAAATGAATCCATTATTAGAGCGGAAAAAGAAAACCAAGCTGTTTCACTGCTATTTATAGATATCGATTATTTCAAAGATTACAACGACCTCTATGGTCATATACAAGGGGATAAATTGCTTGCTACATTGTCTAGTATTATAAAAAGATGCGTAAGAAGTAAGGATATTGTCGCTAGGTACGGTGGAGATGAGTTTGCTATTATCTTACCAGATACATGTGAAGAAGACGCCATTCCAATAGGTGAAAGAATTAGAAAATCTATTGACAATACGTACTTTGAAGGACAGGAGAATCTGCGGAATAAAAAAATTACAGCATCCATAGGTGTATCTACATACCCTCATAAAGCAAATACAAAAGATGAATTAATAAAAAGTGCAGATGATGCATTATATCGAGCAAAATTTTTTAATCGAAATCGAGTTGAAGTATATTCATCTATTTTAGAAGAGCTTAAAGAAGACATACAGGAAGAGCATATAGATATAATAAGTTCCATAAAAACCTTAATTGGTATTATTAATGCAAAAGACAAGTATACATATGGGCATACAGAAAGAGTGGTTATTTACTGTGATACAATGGCCGAAGAATTAGACTTATCAGAAGAAGATAAGAAAACACTAAAATATGGTGCTTACCTTCATGATATTGGAAAAATTGAGATACCACAAGAAATCTTGAACAAGAAAATGAAACTCACAGATGAAGAGTGGGAGTATATAAAGAAGCACCCAATGGATGGTGCAGAAATCATGAAACAGGTTCCATCACTTGAACAAATTGGGATATTGGTTTTACATCATCATGAGAAATACGATGGAAGTGGATATCCTAAGGGTCTTAAAGGAAAACAAATACCCTATTTGGTTCGGATTTTGGCTATTGCAGATAGCTTTGATGCAATGACATCAAGCAGACCTTATCAAACTCGAAAAAGCCATGAAGAAGCCTTTAAAGAATTGAGAAGGTGCAAAGGAACTCAGTTTGATCCAGAATTAGTGGAAGTATTTATCAGAGCATTGCAAAAAACACCTAATCATTAGATTAAGTGTTTTTTTAGCAAGAGCCTTTAGCTAACTGCTTAAGCCATCCACACAGCAATGCGGTGTATTAGTAATAGTAGAAAGATAGTGGCCAATATGTTTTGCCGACCACCATAAAATTATTGCAGCTCACTTGCTGCTGTTTGTCCAGCGATGCGACCGAATACGATGATATCGGCTACTGCATTACCACCTATACGATTTCCTCCGTGAACTCCACCAGTGACTTCACCAGCTGCGTACAATCCTTTGATAGCTTGCCCCTCTGTATTGATAATATGAGCTTTTGTATCAATTTTTACGCCACCCATTGTGTGGTGAATACCAGGCGTTACTTCTAATGCGTAGTATGGACCCTCCTCAAGGGTTTGAGTTAGATGGGCTCTTTCAAATTCTTCGTCTTTACCAGCCTTAACATAAGCTGTATAGGTTTTTAAGGTGTTTTCAAGAGTTGCTTCGTCAATTTTTAAAGTTTTTGCTAAATCTTTGATGGTTTCTCCTTGCACAGCATAGTCATCTTCAATATATCCAGCTAAAGAAGCGTTTTCTTCTCGCATTGCTTCATTAACAATCAGATAGGCAATTCCGTTCTTTTGTTTCAAAATATTAGCTGAAACCACATCTCGTGTAAGGAGTTCATCAGTAAATCGCTTTCCATCAAGATTTACTAATATCGCTCCATCACCTCTTAAGCCCTCTGTGAACAAGTATCCTGTTTCTGGATCTGTAGTAGGATGGATTTGAATTTCTTCAATATCTGTTAAATCGGCTCCTACTTCTTGTGCCATAACGATTCCATCGCCTGTTGCGCCCTTATGATTTGTAGTTGAGAAGCCTTTTAAATCAGGGCGGTATTTTTCTACCATTTGACTATTAGCGCCAAAACCTCCAGTTGCAAGGATTACTGCTTTTGCATTGATATTAAACGAGTTTCCACTTTTGTCTGTAGCTTGTATTCCAGCAACTGCGCCATCTTTTTCGATGATTTTTTCTGCTGTTGTTTCTAACATAATCTCTACATTTTGTTCTTCTAATTTTTTAGATAAAACCTGTACAACTACTGGTCCTACAGGAGAACCGTCTTCAGGAGTATGGATTCTTGGATTTGTAGCTCCTCCTGATAAAGTAACTCGTTTTAAATCAGCTCCTAAATCATTTAACCATTCCACTGCATCAGGAGCATTGTCTACTAAAGTTCTAAGGAGCTCTGGGTTGTTCTTGTCTTTTCCACCTTTCATAGTATCATCATAGAAGGTTTGTTTGGTGTCTTTGATTCCGGCAGCTTCTTGATAAGGTGTCTCTGCTGCATTCATACCACCAGTTGCGTAATTTGTATTGCCACCAATAATAGGCATTTTTTCAACGATAACCACGGATTTTCCTGCGTTCGCTGCTTCTACAGCAGCGCTCATTCCAGCTCCACCAGCTCCCACGATTACTACATCTACGTCCATGTCTTTTTGAACTTCTTCACTTGATTCACCTGCATTAGGATCTTGCAATGCTTTCATATCTGCGCCTGATTTTTCAAGGGCTGCAGTAATGGCCGCAATCATGCCTGTACTAGATTCCGTTGCACCGCTAAGGGTGTCAATCGCCAGGCTTTGGCTTGAAAGTACGCTTTCAATTACTTTCTCTTTTGCGCTACCACCAATGCTTTCTGTTTCATGTGGAGCGTCGATTTTGATTTCGGTAATTTCATCTGCTGTAACGGTAACCTTTGCGGTAATAGTACCCCCGTGACCTTCTCCTGTTCCTTCATAAGTACCAGCAGTAAATTTTCCTTTTTTATCTGCACCTTGACATCCAAAGAACGTGGTTGCCAGAATTGCAATAAATAGTAGATAGCTGATAAATTTTAAGTTTTTTTTCATATAATCCTCCTGTTTTTTGTGATGTTGTTATAAAGTAATGAAAAATTCCTGTTAATAAATACAAGCTTTTTTATAGAGCCTCGTGGAATTTTTATATTATTTGTCAATTCAGGATAAATTATGTATGAAAACAGCTATCAGGGGTGGAGTATTCCTTAAGATATAATTATTCCAAAATTCGACATAATATTGCAAAATATTACAATATTATTGATTGACAACTCGTTAAATAAATATTACCATTAAGTAGAAAGTAAATAATGATAAAGGCAAACCTATTGAAAAATAGGGACGCAAAGCATGAAATCTAAAGTCTATAGGTTAATTTATGGTTTGCTTTGAGTATTTCTCTTGTGCCAGATATTGAAATACTTAAGTACATACCATTAGATGACTAATATATATTTTTGCTAAAAGACCAAGATGGTTCGGCCGCCAAAATTATGATCGCTTATATTTTGGTGGCTTTTTTTATTCCAAAACAAAGTAGAAGTTTGTTAAAGAATAAATATAGATTATGCCTATAGCAAAATATATCCTACAAAACGGTATGCTCTTCGTGATGAATATAAGAACTTAAAATAATAAACGAAAAGAGGAAACTTATTATGATAGATTTTCACTGCGATATCTTATTTCCAGAAAGCTCTACACCTGAAAACCTCAAAAAGACAATAGAGCTTGCTAAGGCTGCGAGTAAAGTTGGATTTACAAAACTCGTTGCCGCTCCTAGGTTTACATATCAAAAGGATTTTGTTTCTACATATGATTATGATTTAAAAAGGTGTGAATATTTAAACAGCCTCCTCAGAGAAAATAATGTAAATGTACAGATCTTTTTAGGCAGTGAAATCGATTTTTCATCAGAAGTAATCGATTGTTTAAAGAGAAAAGAAATTGCTACTATTAATGATACCCAGTACATATTAGTGCGATTCTATGAAAACTGCAGTTTTTATACTATGATTGACAGTGTGTTTAAATTGCAGATGGCAGGATATAGGGTAATTTTAAGTCAAATAGAAAAGTATCATTTTATAATAGAAGATCCTGATATTGCAAGAGAGCTTGCTGTGAGGGATATCTTATTTCAAATGGATGTAAGAAGCATAGAAGGGCATCACGGTAGTACAATCAAAAAGACAGCAAAAGCATTACTTAAATCTAATAGAATACATATCTTAGGAACTCATGCGAGTAAGCCTGATGATTACAGCCAGGCGAGAAGTAGTCTTAGTAAAATACAAAAGATAGTAGGTAAGGAAAGTTATCAAGAGATTACAACAAATGTGGAATCAATACTCACGAATAAGCTTATTGTTCCATCCGATTTTACAGGAGTCAAAAAATCAAGAAGGCGTGTGTTTAGCCTCAGATGAAAATATGGTCAGAAGGACAGAGCAAGAAGGTGCTGATAGTACTTTCTTGCTCTGTTTTTTATTTAATTGGGTTGAAAAACCAGCTACTGCTTAATAATTGTTCTACTATTGTTCGCCTTAACAGGAATGTGATATAGTATATAATAAATTTTGAAAATAAATGCAGATATATTTAGAGGGATAAATACTTTATGAAAAAGAAAATCGAATTATAGTTTACTTGATTAATAAAAATATGATACAGTTTGACAGATAATAATGTATCATAAAAAGTCTTAAGCAGAAAATACATAAGAAGGAATTGATTCTATGAGTCCAGAAAGAAAATCGACATCCATTCGAAAAGCGACCACTATCAACTTTTTTGGAAAATACACGAATATATTCGTGCAGTTAATATACAGCGCAATTTTAGCTAGAATACTATCTCCAGAAGATTTTGGTGTTGTGGCAGTTGTAACGGTATTTACGACCTTCTTTTCTCTGATCGCAAATATAGGTATTGGACCAGCTATTATTCAGTACCGAAATATAGATGAAGAGGATATTAATCATATATTCTCCTTGACGGTTTATATTGGCTTAGGTATTGGGATTTTGTTTGCTCTTTTTTCTATCCCAATCTCGATTTTTTATGATGATAGTGTGTACATTCCTATAGGGGCTTTGTTAGCCATATCTTTGTTTTTTAACACTGTAAATATTGTGCCGAATTCACTTCTTTTAAAAGCACAAAGGTTTAAATTAGTGAATTTACGATTGGTTTTAGTGTCTGTTTTATCAGCGATACCTACAATTATACTAGCTCTTATAGGATTTAAATATTATGCTATAGTCATTCATTCCATATTGGTTTCTTTTATTACTTTTCTATGGAATTTTAGCACGGTAAAACTTAAGTTTGTCTTAAAAATCAATACCGATAGCTATAAAAAGATTAGAGAATTTTCATCTTATCAATTTGCCTTTAGTTTAGTGAATTACTTTTCGAGAAATTTAGACAATTTGTTAATCGGAAAATTTATTGGCAGCTCCGCCCTTGGGTTTTACGATAAGTCTTATCGATTAATGCTTTACCCTGTGCAGAATTTGACTCATGTTATTACACCTGTACTTCATCCGATATTATCTGCACATCAAGATGATAGAGCATATATCTACGAAAAATACCTTAAAGTCCTTAAGGTTCTTTCGCTTCTTGGGGTGTTTGTCTCAGCTTATTGCTACTTTGCAGCAGAGGAAATTATTATGATTTTATATGGGGAGCAGTGGTACGCTTCTGTGCCTAGTTTTCAGCTATTAGCCTTATCCATATGGGCACAGATGATCAGCTCTAGCACTGGATCTATATTTCAAAGTATTGGTAATACAAAGTTAATGTTCTTAACGGGAACGGTGTCCTCCGTTTTAATCGTAGGTGCTATTTTAGTAGGCATCGGATTTGACAATATCAATATGGTCGCTGGCTTTGTAACTCTTGCTTTTAATATGAATATCGCCATTTCGTTTTATTACTTAATTAAAAAGGGCTTAGGGTATTCCTTGAGGGAGTTTGCTGGCAAGTTTGTGCCTGATTTCATCATATTTCTGATTACATTTGTAGGTTTATATTTTATCTCTCAAATATCCTTTGATCACCTATTGATTTCAGCTATTGTCAAAGGCATCGTCGCAGTAGCCTTATTTGCTTTTGGTTTATTGATTACAAAACAATACTCTACTGTTAAAGGGATTCTAGGTAGAAAGTAAAATAAATATAGAAAAGGGTTTAGATTATGAAAGAACAATTTGATATCTCTGTTATCATGCCCATTTATAATACACAATCGTATATAAAAGAGGCTCTAGAGTCTATTCTAAATCAATCTAAGAAGAATATTGAGCTTATTGTCATCAACGATGGCTCTACGGATAAAAGTGGTGACATTACAAAAGAATATGCAAATAAGTGCAGCAATATTCTATACCTAGAGCAGGTCAATAAAGGTCAAGGTGCTGCTAGAAATGTGGGCTTGAAAAATGCTAGGGGAAGATATGTTTACTTTATGGATAGTGATGATATTTTAGAAAAAGGTGCTCTGCAAGTCCTCTACGACCAATGTCAAGGACATGATTTAGATATGATCATGTTTGATGGAGAAAGCTTTTATGATGAGGATTATATAAGTGAGAATAAACAATCCTTTAAATACACTAGAAATAAAGTGTATGAGGGAGTTTATAATGGCGCTGTGCTCCTTGACGAGCTTATTGATAATAGAGATTATTATGTTTCACCCTGCCTATATATGTTTAAAAAGGAAATTGTAATGCAGAAGGGTTTGTACTTTCCTGAGGGAATCATTCATGAGGATGAGCTGTTTACCTTTCAGCTGTACTTGTATGCCAATAAAGTAAAGCATATTTCTGAGGTCTTCTTTAAAAGGAGAATTAGAGGAAATTCGACGATGACCTCTAAAAATTATGCAAAGAGCTTTCAAGGGTATAGTCAGTGCCTTTTAGAGTTAATAGACAAACAAGAGATTTATAAAAAAGATTATAGGGGCAACTTGCGTTTAATTGAGGCTATAATAAAAAAAGAGCTTAGAAAGCTCTACAATGCAATTCTTAGGACTTTTTATGGTATGAATCCTAGTGAAAGGGCAAAATACAAAAAACGTTTTAAGAAAGTGAAGAGTAAGGCTAGGGAGCAAGCTTACTTTGGGAAAAGATATGGTTTTTTTGAAAGCAATTTTTATTATTTGTACCATAAGCTTCTGAATTTGAAGAAAAAAGTATAAGCAATGGCTAAGTATCTAGCTAGATTATATTTTACCTTGAATAAATTTGAGGTATTCTGCGATAGCCTTATCCAGACTTTGGCTTGCTTTTATAATGTCTGGATCTAATAGGTTTGAATCTTTTTTTTCTATTAATCGTTCTAAGTTTTTTTTCAATTCCTCAATGTTATTTAGCAGTTCATGCATCTCGGACATTTTTATCACCACCTGTAATTAGGATGTGCAGGTTGGGGCCAAATATGCATTAAAGACAGTTGCCAGCGACTAGCAGTTAGCAATCAGGGTTGGAGTATTTCTCTGGGGTCTTAGATCCTTCGCTTCGCTCTAGGATGACATAGGGTATTTCTCTGGGGTCTTAGATCCTTCGCTTCGCTCTAGGATGACATAGGGTATTTCTCTGGGGTCTTAGATCCTTCGCTTCGCTCTAGGATGACATAGGGTATTTCTCTGGGGTCTTAGATCCTTCGCTTCGCTCTAGGATGACATAGGGTAGTTGACTTGGGCCTTTACATTGCGGAAGGTGACTCAGATGTTTCCGCTTTCTGCATTCCGCTTTCAGCCTTTAATGATTCTCTTTTCAGTTTAAGAAATCATATAAATGATAATAATTAATATGTAAACAATACGCTATTAAAAGGTTTATTTAAGGTATTATTTGTATACTTGATTTATAATGGATTATAATGACTTGATAAGTTAAGCAAAAACGGAGGGATAAGAATGAAAATAACAGTTGCAGGAGCGGGTTATGTGGGATTGTCTAATGCGGTTCTTTTGGCTCAGCACAATGAAGTAATTACTATAGACATTATCCAAGAGAAAGTAGATATGATTAATAATAGAAAATCTCCTATTATGGACATAGAATTAGAGAAGTACCTTTCTACAAAAGAATTAAATTTAACTGCGACTACAGATAATTACAGAGCGTATAAGGATGCGGATTTTGTGATCATATCTACACCAACTAATTATGATGCAGAGAAGAATTATTTTAATACAAGATCTGTCGAAGCGGTAATAGCTAGTGTTTTGTCTATTAATCCAGACGCTGTAATGGTCGTAAAGTCGACAGTACCAGTTGGCTATACAAAGAAAATACGAGAGATGTTTGAAACAGAAAATATTATCTTTTCACCTGAATTCTTGAGAGAAGGAAAAGCCCTTTATGACAATCTTCACCCATCTAGAATCGTCGTAGGAGAAGAGTCAGAAAGAGCGAAGAAATTTGCAGGTCTTTTAGTACAAGGGGCAATTAAAGAAGATATTCCTGTATTATTTACGGATTCAACAGAAGCAGAGGCTATTAAATTATTTGCTAATACATACTTGGCGTTAAGGGTAGCGTATTTTAATGAGCTCGATACTTATGCAGAGGTCAGAGGATTAAATACGCAGCAGATCATAGACGGGGTATGTTTAGACCCACGTATTGGCACACATTACAATAATCCTTCTTTTGGATACGGAGGATATTGCTTACCAAAGGATACAAAACAGCTTCTAGCTAATTATGCAGATGTACCTCAAAATATTATGTCTGCAATCGTAGATGCAAACAGGACGAGAAAAGACCATGTTGCGAAAATGATTGTGAAGAGAAATCCAAAGATCGTAGGGATTTATCGATTGACTATGAAGACAGACTCGGATAATTTTAGGCAATCCTCTATTCAGGGGGTTATGAAGCGAATTAAAGGCAAGGGGATAGAAGTTGTAGTGTACGAGCCGGCTTTGAAAGAGGGTACGTTCTACAATTCTAGAGTGATTAGAGATATCGATGAATTTAAGAAAATTTCTGATGTAATTGTATCAAATCGTATGGCAGATGAGATTAAAGATGTGGCGGACAAGGTGTATACGAGGGATATTTATTGTAGGGATTAATTAAAAGCAGGTGGTCAGCAAAACCTTTTGCTCGCCTATGGGCGAGGTAGTGTAAGATGCTTCGCTTCGCTCAGCATGACAAAGTAATGGCTATGGTTTCACTTACAACTTACAACTTATAACTTATAACATAGAACTTAATAAGTGGTGAATGAATGAGAACACAGAAAACTATACGCAATATGTTATCGGATATTATTCCGTTTTTTATAATGGGGATTTTGGGGTTTGTGAAGATTCCTATTTTTATTGATTATTTAGGGCAGGGGTATTATGGGTTTACTCAGATATTTAATCAAATTTTTAATTATTTGAATTTAGCAGAGGCAGGGTTCGGGACGTCTATTGTTTTTGCCCTTTACTCTCCTATTGCGGATAGAAATCGAGATAAAATCAATAAATTGCTGTCTGGGGCAAAGATTATCTTTAGAAGAATTGGGATCATCATTTTAACAGCAGGGCTTATTTTATCCTTTTTTGTTGATTATCTAATAAAAAAGAATCCTATGAGTCCCCTTTATACTCAGATAGCATTTGTCCTATTTTTGCTCACGGGAATAGGCAATTATTTCGCCTATGCGCCTAGGTTTTTGCTGCAGGCAGACCAAAATAAGTACATGACTAATCTTGTAACCAATATCATGAGAATTGTTCAAATTCTCGTAGAGATTGTACTGCTTATTTTAGGTATTGATTTAATTGGTATTTTTATATGGTATTTTATTAATATGATCCTTACTAATATTATTATCAACTATTTTGCTTACAAGAGCTATCCTTGGATGGATCTAAAACAGGAACCAGATATGTCCACCGTTGATAATACGAAACACGTATTTATGCAAAAGATAGCTACGATTATTGCTTCAAATACAGATAATATTGTATTGTCTGCTTTTGTTGGCGTTGATGTAGTAGCCATTTACGCTAGTTACAATTATATAGCACAGTTTATTATCAGCATTACAAATAAAATCATCAACTCTACCCAGGAGAGTTTTGGTAACTTTTTTGCTTCTAAAGAGAAAAAAGAAGGCCTTAGTACCTTTTGGGAGATGAATTCTTTTTTATTTTATATGGCCTCTATTGTTTTTACGGTGACTTATCTTTCTATAAATAATTTAATTCGGTTATGGGTCGGTAGTAAAATGCTCGTCAGCCAATTTACGGTGCTTTTGTTTTGCATGGTTTTCTTTTATCGAATTGTTCGAGGTACAGGTTCTGTAATCATTAATGGGATTGGAGCCTTTAAAGAGACAAAGTGGCAATCCTTATTTGAAGCCATTATCAATTTGAGTTTATCCTTGCTTTTAGTAGGTAAATTTAGCATTGATGGAGTGTTATTCGCCACAATTGCTTCTTACACTTTAACTGGATTTTGGTTTATTCCAAACTATATATTTAAAAATGTATTTTACAGGAGTTCTAAGAGCTATTTTATAAATTACGGAATGAATGTATTGATTATGGTCATCGTCTTGTATCTAGGAAATGTATTTTGCTCTTATGTAGGTTTTTATGAAGATACGACTAGTATAATGAGATGGTTTATAGAAACTACAATTTTTACTTTGCTGGTTTCTATAGTGTATTTTGTTATTTATTACTGTTGTTATAGGCATTTTCGATTATTGGTAAAACGCTTGCTAACAATCGTTAAACGATAATGAATGATAGTTGTACAGTTGTTGAACGCTAGTTAAACGATAGTTGGACAATTGCTCCACAATTGTTCAACTACCGTTCTTTAATACGAAAGTCCTACTTTTGGCTGCCCAGTCATCCTGAGCGTAAGCGAAGGATCTTGACCCAAAAGGAATACTCCAATGCTAGTGACTAAAGACGAATTGCTAGCGACTAATGCGCTGAAGGCGCTATTCTTAAAAAGAGGAGATAGTATGAAATTATCTTTATTATTACCCACATTAGGAGAGAGAAGAGATGAACTTAGAAGGCTTCTTGATTCCTTGAATATACAAGAATATAAAGAGTTTCAAGTGGTAATTGTATCTCAAGACAATCATGATATCATAAGAGAAATCATAAGCTATTATAATCAGCTAGAAATCATTCATGTACCTATCGACCAAAAGGGATTATCTCATTCCAGAAATATTGGTTTGAAACACTGCAATGGGTCTATTGTGCTTCTTTCTGATGATGATTGTTGGTATCATAAGGATTCACTAAAGAGTATTGCAGATGAATTTATTGAAGACTCTAATCTAGATGTGCTGTTGACGCAGATTTATGATAAGGAAAATGGGAAACTCTATAAATCAAATTATGGACATGAGAGTAAGATGATTACGAAAGATAAAGAGTTTCTCTCTAAGTCGTCTATTGAAATCGCCTTTCATAAGGACTCGTGCCCTATTGGCTTTGATGAAGATTTTGGCTTAGGTGGGATATATAATAGCGGAGAAGAAGTAGACTTTTTAATCAATAATTTTTCAAAGGAAAAAAACTTTAAATATCTACCAAAGGTTACGGTCTACCATCCAAGGAAGGCAGTTGTAGTAGATGAAAAGAGGGTTATAAATAGAGGTGCACTATATGCCAAAAATTTTGCTTTGGGGAGAGCTATAATGGATTTGGTGAAAGATCTTGTGGTTCGAAAGCAGAATTATTTTAGATTGTTTTTTAAAGGATATAAAAAATATAAAGCAGGTGGTCAGGTGGTAAGGTGGTAAGCAAATACGCGACTGATGTCGCAGTGAACAATGAACATGGAACAATGAATAATTCGCAGTATTAAAGGTTAAGTAAGTAGTAGCATATTTGTACTGTTCCGTGTACGATGTTCATTTTTCATGTAAGATCCTTCGCTTCGCTCAGGATGACAGGTTTAGGCGGGGTAGTATAAGATCCTTCGCTTCGCTCAGGATGACAGGGTTAGGCGAGGTGGGGTGAGATCTTTTGCTTCAGGATGACTGGGTGGATGGTTTAATATAGTAAATATAATTTGTAAGTTAGGAGGAAGATGGTTTTGAGCAAAATTAGTATCGTCATTCCTGTTTATAATGTAGAAAAGTATATAGAGAAGTGTGTTTTTTCGATTTTAGAGCAAAGTTTTTCAGATTTTGAGCTTATTTTGGTGGATGATGGGTCTACGGATGGAAGTTTAGGGCTTTTAGAGGGGTTTCAAGAGTCTAGTCCAGACAAGGTTAGGGTTATTACTCAGCAGAATAAGGGGGCTTCGGCGGCTAGAAATGCAGGAATTGTAGAGAGCAAAAGCGATTATATTATGTTTGTAGATAGCGACGACTTCTTGGAAAAAGATATGTTAGAGCTTATGTATGAAAGTGCTATTAAAAATGATTCAGACCTTGTGCTATGTAATGCTAAAGTTGTTACGGACGAGGAATGTAAGTTTATTCGAGAATGGTCTTCTGGTGAATTGACTCAAAAGGTTCAATCAATATTTGAAAACAAGGATTTGATCAATACGGTTCTCCCAGCTCCTTGGGGTAAATTGTATAAGAAGGAGCTTTTTACTCAAAATGAGATTTCTTTTCCCTTAGGCCTTCGCAATCAGGATTTAGGGACTACTCCTCGTATCCTCAGCCATTGCAACAGAATATCAAAGGTAAATAAGCCTTTGTACAATTATCGATATCGTACGGGTTCAGCTATGAGAACATACGACTACAAGATTATGGATGCAGCTAAGAATCTGGAAATTGTGAAAAGATATTTTGAAAAACGGGATTTAGCAGAAGAATTTTCTGAACAGTTGGAGTATTTGTTTATAGAGCATCTGCTCTTTCGAGCTATTTATCGAGTAAAATTTGTAGAGGAGGATTCTCTAAGAAATGAGCTGACTAAAAATATTTGCCTCGTTCTCAATGAAGAGTTCCCTAACTGGTACAAAAACAAAAATATATCCAATCTGCCATTTAAGAAAAAAGTATATTTAAACTTAGTTCGATTAGGGCATATTGGAAAAGTAATGAATCTATTTCAGTTAAAGAAGAAAATTGTAGGCTGATAATAAGATTTGCTGAGAGGATTTTTATGAAGAATAAATTACAATATTTTGATTATTATAAACTATTGCTATTGTATATCGTAATTCAACCGATTATCGATATCTTTACAGCTTTTTTTCTCCTACAATTGAATATTAGCATCACACCAGGGTTAATAATTAGAAATGGAGCTCTACTTGCAGCCTTATTGTATGTGTTTATTATAGAAAAAAAACATAGGGTTTACTTCGTTTTAATAGCCTTTTTCTATGGAGTACACTTGTTGTTTAATACCTATTATAAAGAGGTATTAGATTACTATGACGAAATCAGCTATTTTTCTAAATATGTGTTTTTTATTGCATTTCTTATAGCATGTAAGCATATTATGAGTTCGATAAAGCACTCACTAGGGAATCAAAAGCTATACAAGGCTCTCTGGATTTCTTTGAATATTATTAGCATCTGTATCATTTTTGCAGCCCTTACCGGGACGGGAATTCAATCTTATGGAAGTGAAAAAATTGGGCAGACGGGATGGTTTTTCTCTGGTACAAAAATAAGCGCTGCTATGGCTATATTATTTCCTGTTGCCCTTCTCTATACAGTGCAAAACCCGAAGTATCTCTTAGGAAAGCTTATCTTAATTGTATCCAATATAGCAGCTATGTTTATAACAGGAACAAAGACTAGTTATATGGGGATAATCCTAGGTCTGTTAGCAGGGGTTGTAATCCTAGCATTAAGATCTATTGTATTAAAAGAAGCTCAGTGGAAGAAAATATTGATGATATTTACTGCATTATTAGTAGGGGCTGTCCTTTATACTCCATATTCTCCTGTATACAATAATATTCGCATTCACCAGTCTTGGAATAGTGAATCGAAGCCAGACATTATCTTTAATGGTAGGGAGATTAAGGCAGATGACGCCAATGAAGATTTTAAAAAAGGAGCTGTAGTGAGAAAGTTTATAGGAGTAGGATACGGAGGCGACTATGAAGATAAGAACAAAGTAATCCCAATAGAAAGGGATTTCCATGAGTTGTTTTACTATTATGGCGTCGTAGGCTTGATTTTGCTTTTGTATTATCCAGGTATCATGATAATAAAATCTGTGGTAAAATATCTCATGAACTTTAAATCCATTCCAATAGAAGAGACTATGCTTATGACTTCGCTTGTTGCAGGATTAGGATGTGGGTTTATTGCAGGGCATGTGTTGTTTGCGCCATCTGTAAGTGTATTTCTAACCTGCACGATGATTACTTTGTGGAAAAAGCAGGAGAGAGTAGAATGAAAGTACTAATATTTTCTAATATGTACCCCACAAAAGATAAGCCTCAATTTGGCATATTTGTATACAATCAAGTAATGGAATTAGAAGAAATGGGATATGAGTGTAAGGTCATTAGCTTACAATCAAAGGGCAATAAATATTTGCGTTACCTTAAATTTTTTGTAAAGGGATTATTTTACTCCTTGATAAAGGGAGGATCCTACCAAATTGTTCACGCCCATTATGCTTTTCCACCAGGCATTTTTGCCATGATTCATAAGAGAAGATATGGTTCTAAAATGATCATAACAGCTCATGGCAGTGATATTAATAAAATGCCGAATAAGAGCCATTTTGTTAAAAAATGGATACAAAAAATTATAAGAGAAAGCCATAAGGTCATCTGTGTTAGCGAAGAATTAAAGTACAAAATATTAGATTGGAAGATTCAAGAAGAAAAGATTCAGGTCATCAATATGGGTGTTAATTGCTCTATATTTTGCAAAATAGACAAAGAGAAGGCAAGGCGTGGACTCGGTTTGCCTATAGATAAATTTATAGTATTATTTGTGGGGAATTTTTACAAGGCAAAGGGAGTTTTAGATTTACTCAAAGCCTTTAAAAAAGCTCCTATACCAGACAAGATGCTCCTCCTAGTAGGAGATCTAAATGTTGAGACACAGACTACAGAAGAGATCTATAGCGAATTTGAAGAAGATATAAAGGTGATCCCGCCCCAATCTCAGCAGGATATAGCAGTATACATGAATGCATGCGATGCGTTTGTATTGCCATCTTATACAGAAGGCTTTAATCTAGTGACATTAGAAGCTATGGCAACAGAGACTTTGGTAGTGACAAGTGATATTGAGGCATTTGAGTACCTAGAGGAAAACACTGTTATAAAATCTAGGACAGGAGATATTGAGGATTTAGCCAGATGTCTTGAAAGAGCTTATGGATTAACGGATGAAGAAAGAGAAGCCTATATAGCAAATGGACGGAAAGTAGCCCAAGAGAATAGCGCCCAGGAGAAAGCCAGAGAAGTGGGAAGGATGTATGCTTCGTGTAATTAAGGTAGTAAGGTGGTAAGGTGGTAAGGTGGTAAGCAAAACCATTGCTCGCCTAGAGGCGAGGTAGTTAAGAATCTTTAGGAATTAATAAGATAAACCTGTATAAAAATGAAAGGATAATCTCATGAAGAAAAAAGTAATGTTTATTTCCTCTGTCGGTGGACATTTGACGCAGCTTTTACAGCTTAAGGAATTATTTGATGAGTATGATTATAAAATTGTAACGGAAAAGACAAAAATCACGGAGAAGATGAGAGATGAGCATGATATGTCTTATTTGTTGTACGGTGCGAGAAATTATCCTGTAAGATACATTTTTAAGTTTATTGCCAACTTTTTTAAGTCTGTATTTTTGTTTTTACAATATCGCCCGGATTGTATTATTACAACAGGGGCTCATACGGCAGTACCTATGTGTTATATTGCAAAGCTCTTTGGCAAAAAGATTATATTTATTGAAAGTTTTGCCAAGACAAGTTCTCCTAATTTATCTGGTAAACTAGTCTACCCTATTGCAGATTTATTTATTGTTCAATGGGAATCTATGCTAAAATATTACCCAAAGGCAGTATATGGGGGGTCAATATATTGATACTCGTACAATTAGGAACTCATGAATTAGAATTTCCAAGAATGCTTCAATTGATTGAAAAATGTATTGATGAGGGCGTTATTGATGAAAAGATTATGGTACAGAGGGGAAATACAAAATACCAATCAGATAAAATGGAATTTGTAGAGTATTTAAGCTACGAAGAAATGGAAGTTTTGACCAAGGAAGCACGTTATATCCTCACCCACGGAGGGACGGGATCGATTATTACTTCTATTAGGCATGGTAAAAAAGTAGTAGCCTTTCCTAGGCTAAAAAAATATAATGAGCATAATGATGACCATCAAGAAGAAATTTTAGACGTGATGGAATCCCAAGGCTATATTAAAGTATGTCATGATGGAGATGATTTGGCTCAAATCATAAAGGATTTAGACAAATTTGAACCAAAGGTCTTTAGCTCAGATAATCACAAAATGGTTGGCATTTTGCGAAACTTTATCGATGGTATCGATACGAGATACACTAAAAAGAGGTAACCCATGGAAGATATATTGATATATTTATTTTGTTGTAGTATTGCTATGTCGATTACTCCGTTTATTTCAAAGCTGGCAATAAAAATTGGTGCAGTAGATAAACCAAATAAAAGAAAAGTTCATAACAGAGTAATGCCCACATTAGGAGGCTTGTCTATTTTTATTGCTTTCTTATTAGGTCATGTTTTTTTTGGATACCCTCATTTTCAATTTAAAGCCATTCTCATTGGAAGCATTATCATTATCAGCTCTGGTGTAATAGATGATAAATTTGACTTAAGCCCAAAGTTTAAGGTTTTATTCCAATTGGCAGCAGCTAGTATCGTTATCTTTTACGGAGGGATTTATTTAAAATCTATCACTTTGCCCTTCTTTGGTACAATTAAATTAACTTATCTAGGTTATTTTCTCACTTATTTATGGATTATCGGGGTTACAAATGCTATTAATCTTATAGATGGATTAGATGGATTAGCCTCTGGAGTAGCTACTATCACCTTTATGACCATGTACATACTTGCAACATTAGAAGGAGATTACTTTGTCATGACCTATGCCCTGATTTTAGCCGGTTCAAGTACGGGTTTTTTGGTATATAATTTTCATCCTGCTAAGATTTTTATGGGAGATACAGGAGCATTGTTTTTAGGCTATATTATATCTGTTTTGTCCCTGATGGGCTTTAAAAATGCCACGTTTATTTCTTTTATCGTACCGATACTCATATTAGGTGTACCTGTATTTGATACTTTTTTTGCCATCATTAGAAGAAAATTGAGAGGTCAGTCTTTTGCTCAAGCAGATAAAGAGCACTTACATCACTTGCTTATGACTACAAATAGATCTCAAACGAAAACAGTTCTTATGATTTATGGGATTAGTATTATTTTTTCAGGAGTATCTATTATTTATTCAGTAGTATCAACCAAACTGGGATTGACCATACTGGTGATTTTATTTGTTCTTATTCAATATTATGCAGGTAAAATAGGGTTACTAGGTAAGCACTTCTTGCCGTTTTCTTTAGCCGTAAAGGATCATGCAGGGGCGGCTACGACTGTGGAGGGCGATTCAGGCAAACTCGGGCCAGGAGATAAGGAAGAGTGAATTTGGTTGAACGGTTGGGCGGGGAAAAACTAAAAAGCTGAAAGCGGAATGCGGAAAGTTGAAAACTCGTCTAGAGGCGAGGTAATGTAAGATCCTTCGTCGCAAGCTCCTCAAGGATGACGCTACGCGCTTTGCGTGATTTATTGTTTGGAGGTGGTTTTGATTTTTCAGTGTGACGAGGTGGGATCCTTCGCTATGCTCTGGATGACGCTGTGCGCTTTGCGTGATTTATTGTTTGAAGTTGCTTTTTATTATTAAGCGGAGCGTAGCTCCGTCATCCTGAGCGCTAGCGAAGGATCTCTACAAACTAGCTATTGATACTATTACTTTTTACCGTCTGTTAATTAGCTTAGAAGTTCCGCTTTCAGCATTCTGCTTTCCGCTAACTCATTTCTTTGATTTTATCTCCTCATACTTCTTTTTCCCTAGAAGATACAGAGCCTCTTCGTCAGGAGTAATCGGGGTTAATTGGGGGACTTTGGCTGGCTTTCCGTCTTCGTCTAAGTGGACCATAGTGAAAAATGCAGTTAGTGCAATTTTAGATTTATTTTGTCCTTTTATATCGTTAACGAGAACGGATACGAAAATTTGCATTGAAGTAGTCCCTACATAGGCTAGTTCCCCGATGCAGGTCACAATGTCTCCCACATGAACTGGAATATGAAAAATCGTCTCATCTACTCTAGCTGTGACTACATTTCCTTTAGCGTGTTTAACAGCTACGATGCCTGCTACATTATCCATAATCTTCATCATTTCTCCGCCGTGAATATTGCCACTCGGGTTACAGTGTTTCGGTTCCATGATCATTGATGTCTCAACTCGTGTAAAAGATATCTCTTTCTTCATGAAAGTTCCTCCATTTTCTTTATCGTATATTCGGATAGATGTATTATAACAAATTTACTCATTTAATAAAGATTATTTTCTAGAATAATGAAAATCTAGCATTTAAGATAACTTAATAGATCGTAGAAAAAGATTCTAGCATAGATTCCCCTACAATCTTTTTTATATGTGGTGAACATAATGTGGTTTTTTATTCTTTTATGAAAAACTTTAAATAATATCAAAAAATAATTTTATTATTAAATAGATAATAAAAGTGAAATTTAACACAATATATGGTAGTATACAATTTAGAATGGCTTAAGGATACAGGGGGTATAGTGGTGACAAAACCGATAACCAAAAGGCAGAAGCAGGCGATAGATACAAAAAATAAAATATACAATGTCAGTATAGCGCTATTTGAAAAATATGGTTATGATAATGTACATATAAAAGATATTGTTAAAGAAGCAAACATTTCTGTTGGTACTTTCTATCATTATTATAAATCGAAGGAAGATGTATTTTACGAAATCTATGTAAGAGCAGATTATTATTTTGATACTACAGTAAGGGAAGGATTAAAGGAGGAGTACTCCATAGATCGGGTTGTAGAATTTTTTGACTATTACGCTGCTAAAAATATGGAGACTGATATTGATACTCTTAGGCAAATGCTCAGCATTAATAATAAAAATTATATTAAGAAGGGCAGAGCGATGCAGAATGTGTTGATAGAAATTATCAACGAAGGTCAAAAAAGAGGAGAAATAATTGATATAGAAACTCCCGAGGAACTTTGTGAAAAGTTATTTATTATTGCACGTGGAATTGTCTTTGATTGGGGTTTACACGATGGAGATTACAATTTGAGAGATAAGATGAAACATTTCATTGGAGAGTTCATTAAAATGTTTTTAAAAAAATAACAGCAGGTAAGCTAAAATTTTATATGATTTTAAAGTCGCAGGAAGAGAATCTGCGACTTTTTTATATAGTAAAGAGGGAATACTTTCCATAAAAAACTATAATTAATTCGTTGAACTGGTTCTATTTATATGCTACAATGTCCTTGTTAGATAAATAATTATCAGGGGGAATAAAAAATGAAAAAGAAACACGCAAAATTAATTTCTATTTTCATGTGTTTTGTTTTAGTGCTTTTCGCGTTTGGTTGCCAATCAAACACAGAATCAGCATTTAAAGCAGGAAAATACACTGGAATTGGAAAAGGTATTCATGGCGATATCAAGGTAGAGGTAGAAGTAGACGATACAAAGATACTCTCTGTCAAAGTTTTAGAACATAGCGAGACACCAGGAGTATCGGATTCTGCTATTGCAAAGGTTCCACAAGAGATTGTCGATGGACAAACTGTAGCAGTAGATATCGTTTCAGGTGCAACTTATACTTCTAATGGAATCATTGAAGGTACAAAAGCTGCATTGACTGAAGCTGGTGGAGATATGGAAAAATTAAGCCAGAAAAAAGAAGATACTACTGAAAGAAAAACAGAAGAATTAACTACGGATGTTGTCGTTATCGGCGCTGGTGGTGCTGGTTTAGCAGCAGCTACTTCGGCAAATCAAAATGGTGCAAAAGTTATCGTACTTGAAAAGATGGGCAAGGCCGGCGGTAATACTGCTATTTCAGGTGCAGCCTTTAATGCAGTAGACACTGAATTACAAAAAGAATTTGGCATTGAAGATTCTATTGATAAACATTTCCAACAAACTTACGAAGGCGGAGACAAACTAGCAGATCCTGAATTAGTTGAGATTCTTGTAAATAACGCATTGCCAGCTATAAAATGGTTAGAGAGTTTGGGAATGGAATTCGAACACAAAATCTTTACTGTTCTTGGTGGAATGTGGCCTAGAGCGCACGATCCTGAAAAAGTATTAGGTACAGGATTTATCGATACTCACATGGAATATGCAGAAAAATCAAATGGTGGCGTAGAAGTGAAAATTAATACAAATGCTACTGAATTGATTAAAGAAGGCGATAGAATAGTAGGTGTCAAAGCAGAAGGCGAAGACACAGATTATGTTATAAAAGCTACAAAAGGCGTTGTAATAGCAACAGGCGGATTTAGCCAAAATAAAGAAATGAGAGATAAATATAACAAACAATGGGAAGATATCTCTAATCTAATGTCAACAAACCATCCTGGGGCTACTGGTGATGGCATAATAATGGCAGAAAAAGCTGGTGCAAATCTAGTTGGTATGGAATGGATTCAATTATTGCCAATGGGTGACCCAGAAACAGGCTCATTAAGTGGTAATATTGAACAAGGCGTAGAAGATCGAATTTTTATCAACCTAGATGGAAATCGTTTCGTTGACGAAGGTGCAAGACGTGACGTTATGACAAAAGCTCTTTTAGAGCAAAAGGATCAAACCATGTGGACAATTTTAGATTCACATTCTTATCCTACTGGGGATGAAGAAAATCACTTTGGCGAAACAGCGAATGAATTAGTAAAAGCTGGCAGAGCTTTCAAAGCAGATACTTTGGAAGAATTAGCTGAAATGATTGGTGTAGATGCAGATAGTCTTGTCAAAGCAGTTGAAGGCTTTAACAAAGGCGTAGACGAAGGAAAAGATGAATTCGGCAGAACATTATTCAAAGACAAAATCGACAAAGGACCCTATTATGCAGGAAAACGAGTTCCAACTGTTCACCATACTATGGGTGGAATTCAAATCAATACAAAAGCACAAGCTATTAATGCTGAAGGCAATGTAATCCCAGGATTATATGCTGCAGGTGAAGTAACAGGTGGAATCCACGGTTCAAACAGACTTGGCGGTAATGCATTAGCTGATATCAATGTATTTGGTAAAATCGCAGGCGAAAGCGCAGCGAAAGGGCTGTAAGCTCACTTTGAAGTAGAAAAACCTCCTAGATATTCTAGGAGGTTTTTTTAGACTAATTTTCGTTTGTTTGGATTGAAGAATAATTTGCTTTTTACAGATATAATATATTTATAGAATTACTTATGCTGTGGCGTTCTTTTCTTTCTTATTTCTCGTTCTAAAGAATCGAATCGTATTATTTAATTCTTCATTTAAGCTGTTAATCTTCTCTGATTCAATTGTTAGGTTTTGCATATGATTTGACTGCTCTTCGATACTCGCTATTGATTCTTCTGTTCCAGCGGCATTTTCTTGGGCAATTGCAGAAAGATTTTCAATGATTTCAGAAATATTTTTTTGGATTTCATTCATCTTACCAATGCTTTCGCCCAGTGTATATACAGCAAGGGCATTTTCATCAATAGATACCAAAATTTCATTGAATTTATCGCTTGTAATTTTTACGCTTTCTACTTGTTCCGTCATAACTTTATTTGTGGATTCCATTTCTTTTAGTGCACTATTTGAATTGGTCTGTAATTCTTGAATAATCGAATCAATGTGCGTAGTTGACTCTGTAGAGCGTTCGGCTAAACTTCTAATCTCTTCTGCTACTACGGCGAAGCCTCTTCCGGATTCACCAGCACGAGCAGCTTCAATAGCCGCATTTAGTGCTAAAAGATTGGTTTGTTTTGCTATAGCAGAAATAATATCGCTGGCCTCTTTAATATCCATTGCACTTTTGTTGGTCTTTATGATTACCTCGTTAATCGATTTTATAGATTCATTTGTAATCTGAACTTTATCAGATAATTCCTCTACTTGTGTCATGCCATCGTTTGCAGTAAAGACAATTTTTTCAGACATTTTATTTACAGATTGCAGTAAGTTGTTATTTTCTTCAACAATTTTACCTAAGTCATAAGATTTCCTTAATCCATCCTCTGTAGCAATAGCTTGTTCAGAAGAACCCTTAGCAATTTCTTCACTGCTCTTTAGTATCTCGTCTGATGCTCTTGACGATTGGTTTACAGATTCACCTAAATTATGTAAGGCTGAACTAAGAAGCTCCAAAGCATCATATACTTTGTCAATTAGGTTTCTTGTTTCTTTAATAACGGTGTTATAAGAAACAATCAGTTCTCCAAATTCATCCTTTTTTAATCTCTTTTCATTTACTACAAAGGTATAATCTCCACGAGCCATTTTATCTGATAGCCATTTTAAGAAAAGAATCGTATTATGAACATTTTTCTTCATAAAGCGATTGATATAAACGATGTTTCCCAATGTAAAAATGATTGCCAATACAAGATAAGAAAGCACTAATGGCATCGTAGAAGAAAACTCTCCTGAACGATTTAAATAATACACAGTAATAAATCCTAGAACCAGAAATATGGATAGGCTGTATATTGATGTGTATATGAGTATTTTTTGTGTGATTGCATAATTCTCTAATTTTTCTTTCTGTTGATTTTTCACAATGAACCTCCCCTCATTTATTATACTTATCGGCAGAAGGGAGGAATTGTTAACTATTTTGGGGGAAAAAATCAGGTGGTAAGGTGATAAGGTGGTCAGGTGGTCAGGTGGTCAGCAAAACCTTAAAAGCGGAGTACTTGCCGAAAGGCGAGGTAATGACCCAAGTCAGCTGTCCCAGTCATCCTGAGGAGCCTGCGACGAAGGATCTCTAGGAAATAAGGAGCCATATTAAATATATGTAGAAACAGTAGATAAGTTTGTTTTCAAAGGCCACCTAGTGGGATTCTTCGCTACGCTCTGAATGACAAATATGCGTTTTGCGCGCATTCGTTCAACTACTATTAGACTAATTTTTTATCAGATAGACCTGCGCTATCAAGAGCTAGGCTTCTGCCGTGGACGGTTCCTGTGCCAGACACTATTGTTGATTTTCTTGACCAAACGTCTTTTGCATATTGATCTTTGGCGCAAATGGCCACTGCGGCTGCTGTGTAGTATAATTTGCGGGTATCTGGATCTGAGACGTTTTTTAATCGGCTTTGTAAATCTAATACTACAGCTCTTTGATTTCTCGATAGACTCGAGTTATTTGGATTGGTTAGTTTATTATTTTCTCCTGACAAAGCACCTACAATAAGATCATAGGCGGAAGATTTAATGGAGCCATTTTGCACGGCAATATCAAAGGCTAAGGAGTATCCACGAATCGTTTTCACTCCAATAGTAGGGTCATTGACGATTTTGTTGGCTTTATCAAAATAAGGTTTTGCATATTGGTCTTGAATAAGCTTAAAGGAATTGTTTTGAATTAAATTGCTAAAAGCTGATTTCCAAGGCTCTTTTATTTTGTTTTGTCTCGTATTTAATGATTTTGCCCAAGCGAGTTGCTGGGATGTGGTCATAGCAAGCATTTGCCGAATTTCGTCGCTCATACTCCTAGTAGTTGTTGTGCCATTATTATTTGTAATTTGAACCAATCCAGAAAAAATCTCTTCGAAATTTTTTTGTGTGTTTGGGTTGTTTGCCATTTCTCTAAGTAATGGTTGCAAAGTGTTGGATCCTATATTCCACTGTAAATACCCAAGAGACATACCTTGTCCATCAAAATTACCAGCTACACCGCCGCCCTCATATAAAGCGGTTATATTTCGGGCAATCTGCTGTACGCCATCTGATGTAGCTAAGGGGATGGAGTGTCCATAAGCCGCAACGGCATAATTATGGTTTGGCATTTTCGTAGATGTAACCATGTCAACACTACCTAATATTGTACGCAGTATGTGCTCGTTCTTAATGGGCAAATCAATAGATATTGAATTTAAAGAATCATCTGTGTTAGCTGCTAAGAGGTATGCATCAAGAACATTAGCAAAGCTTTCCTTAGGTGAGACAGTGGTGTTTTCTGTTTTTGTTTGATTATTTTGTATATTATTTACTTCCTTAGAAACGATTTTAAATTCCATTAATAGTATCCCTTCGTAATGAGTTTAGATAAAATGTAATGTAATATTATTATACTATATAAAATATTATACAGGAGTTTGAAGATTATTGTAAATATATTAAAGGAGAACTGAGCTAAGGTTATTTTTTCTGTTAATTATAATGGAAAAAAGTGTTTTTTTTATGTGATTATGATATTATTATAAATACTATTATAAATACTATTGAATGATATTTATTGGTTTGCTATATTTATTAATACGGTAGTTTAAATATAAAGCAGAAATTTCTATCGGTGAACAGGAATCAAAGTTTTGTGATTTTATTATAATAAAAAGGAAAATTTTAAAACTAGTGGTGTTTATTAGAATAATAAATGAGTATATATAGATTGTTTGATTGATAAATTGGTGCAGATATACCATTATGTAGAGGAGGATTAAAATGGCTGTTGATTATGAAATTTATGGAGATGATATGCAGTTTGTTCGGTTTTTACTTAGAAACAATGAAAGTTTAATTGCAGAAGCTGGAGCGCTATTGTTTATGGATGGGACGGTTAAGATGGATACCATTTTTGGTGATGGTTCTGCTCAAAGTTCTGGCAGTAGCCTTATGGGCAAACTTATGGGAGCTGGAAAAAGGGTTTTAACAGGGGAAAGCTTATTTATGACTTTATTTACTCAGACAGGTAATAGTGAAGGTGAAGTTGCCTTTGGTGCTCCTTATCCAGGCAAGATTATTCCCGTTGACTTGTCAAAATATAATGGCAAGATTATCTGCCAAAAAGATTCATTTCTTTGTGCGGAAAAGGGCACCGCTGTAGGCATTGCATTCCAAAAGAAAATCGGTGTAGGATTCTTTGGCGGAGAAGGGTTTATTATGCAGAAATTAGAAGGAAATGGACTTGCCTTCTGCCATGCAGGTGGAACCATTTACGAAAGAGAATTAGCTCCAGGGGAAACCCTTAAAGTGGATACAGGATGTCTAGTAGCCCTTACACAAGAGGTGAATTACGATATTGAATTTGTCGGAAATATTAAAACGGCCGTATTTGGAGGAGAAGGCTTATTCTTTGCCACTCTAAAGGGACCAGGAAAAGTATGGCTACAATCCCTACCATTTAGCAGGCTAGCTGATCGAATTATTACTTCATCGAAATATACGGGCGGAAGTTCCAAAGGTGAAGGTAGTGTGTTGGGGACATTGGGGAATTTGTTTGAGGATTAAAAGCAGGTGGTCAGGTGGTAAGCAAATATGCGACTAACGTCGCAGTGAACAATGAACATGGAACAATGAATAATTAACAGTATTAAAGGCTAAGTAGATAGTCGGATATTTGTACTGTTCCGTGTTCGATGTTCATTTTTCATTGTTCATTGAAGATTTTGTGTTTTGATTTAATACTAGCTGGTTATATAGTTCATGCGTTAATAGTTAGTGTGGTAAGATCCTTCGCTTCGCTCCAGGATGACAGAGTGCGCTTCGCGCACACATATATTCAGAAGGCGCAGTGACCCTAGCTACTGCCGTGTCATTCTGAGCGTAGGGAAGAATCTTACCAATTTTACTTAAAATCTTAAATTCTCAATTAGCCTTAATCAGGTTTCTTACGCATTTTCTGTATCTTGCCTATAGGCGAGGTGTTTTTTTGCCATCCAACTAATCAATAAATCCTTGACTTTTCCATAAATGAGAGTAAAATCATTTTAATTCCTAATTAATTTAAGAATAAAAGGGGTATATTAATATGTACTTTCCTTGTTCTCATAGGGGATATAATTTGCTGGTAAAGTGGGGAAATTGTATTATGAAAGAAAAAACCTTTAATAAAGAAAAGGCATTGCAATTATTTGAAAAGTTTAAGCTTAAAGCTAAGAAAATAATTGAAGATCCTCGAAAAGTAGAGACCATTCTTAGACAAGCTAGTGAAACAGAAAAGAAAGCAGAGGGACCTTTTGGGCGGATAATGGATGATTTTCGCATTTTAACTAGTCTAGTGCGTGACTGGGCTAAGGGAGATTATAAAGAAATCCCCACAGGGTCTATTATCGCTATCGTAGCTGGAATTTTATATTTTGTAAGCCCAATAGACTTAATTCCAGATTTTATTGTGGCTCTAGGATTTTTAGATGATGTCTTTATCATAAGCACAGTCATCAAACAAATCCAGACGGATTTAGATTGTTATAAAGAATGGAAAAGAGAAAGAATACAATAGAATACATCAGCTTGTAGGGACACAATAGTGTCTCTTTTTATGTAATAGGGAAGTCCTACTTTTAACATTGGCTTCTGCCTAGTCATGCTGAGCGTAAGCGAAGGATCTAGACCCAAAAGGAATACCCAAATGCTAGTGACTAAAGACTAAAGACTAAAGACTAAAGTGCCAAAGGCACTTTGTTGTTAGAAGAAATATATCATTGTTCTACGAACTTCTAGTATAATAGTAGGGAATCAAACTAGAAGGAGATGACAGCATGAATAAATTATTAAAAACATTGATACCCATTATTATTGCCTTCACGGCTTTTGCATTTAATCTCTTTGCAGATGATGGGATTAATACGGATGTAGCATTAGGACAAGTTAAAATTCATTTTTTAGATGTAGGACAAGCAGACTCTATTCTGATACAAGACGCATCAGGACAGACCATGTTAATAGATGCTGGGAACAATGGAGATTCAGATCTTGTGGTTTCTTACATAAGAGATTTGGGTATTGATCATATTGACGTACTAATAGGTACTCATCCTCACGAAGATCATATTGGTGGATTGGATGCGGTTATTGAGAACTTTGACATTGGTAAGATTTATATGCCAAAGATCAATCATTCGTCTAAAACCTATGAAGATGTATTAATAGCCATAAAAAATAAGGGATATAAGATCAATACCCCTCAAGCAGGAAGTACATTTGACCTTGGAAATGCGGAATATACGATTCTTTCACCCATAAGTAAAACTTACTCTGACACAAACAATTATTCTATAACTGTAAAGCTAGATTATGGAGAGCATTCTTTTCTTTTTATGGGAGATGCTGAGAAGATCGTAGAAAATGAAATAATAGAAATGGGGTATCCGATACAAGCAGATCTAATTAAATTAGGTCATCATGGTAGCATGTACTCATCAAGTGACGAATTTTTAGACAAAGTAAATCCTAAATACGCCATTATTTCAGTAGGAGAAGGAAATTCCTACGGTCACCCAGACCCAGAGATTATGACTAAGCTAGAAGAAAGAGGCATTAAATCGTACCGTACAGATGAGATGGGAACAATTGTAGTTGAGAGTGATGGAAGTGAGGTGCGCTTTGCGCATTTGCGAACAATTGAGAATTGAGAATTTATAATTTAGAATTAAGGGTAATTTAGCATAGCTCTGTGGGTCTTAAGATCCTTCGCTACGCTCCAGGATGACTAGGGCAGTTAGTTCAGGTCCGCTCCGCGCGTCTTAAGATCCTTCGCTACGCTCCAGGATGACTAGGGCAGTTAGTTCGGGCCCGCTCTGTGGGTCTTAAGATCCTTCGCTACGCTCCAGGATGACTAGGGCAGTTAGTTCGGGTCCGCTCTGTGGGTCTTAAGATCCTTCGCTACGCTCCAGGATGACTAGGGCAGTTAGTTCGGGTCCGCTCCGCGGGTCTTAAGATCCTTCGCTACGCTCCAGGATGACTAGGGCAGTTAGTTTGGGTCCGCTCCGCGGGTCTTAAGATCCTTCGCTACGCTCCAGGATGACTAGGGCAGTTAGTTTGGGTCCGCTCTACGGGTCTTAAGATCCTTCGCTACGCTCCAGGATGACTAGGGCAGTTAGTTCGGGTCCGCTCTGTGGGTCTTAAGATCCTTCGCTACGCTCCAGGATGACGAAGCTACGCTCCGGTTAAAAACAAAAACTAAATACAAACGATAAATTAGGCAAAACGCGCAGCATCACCTCGCATTTAGGCGAGCTTGGTTTTCCCATCCAATTAATAAACTTTCTAACACACCAACACCCAACTAAAAAGTTCCGCTTTCCGCATTCAGCTTTCAGCTAATTGCGCGAAGCGCAATTAAAAAGAATGGAGTAATGCTATGAAATATATAATCGATCGTTTTGAAGGGGATTATGCAGTAGTAGAAGATGAAAATAAATTGATGATGGATATTCAACTAGAAGATCTGCCGAAAGAAGTGCAAGAGGGGGATGTATTGGTAAAGATTGGAGATAGTTATAGTGTTGATTTAGGAGAGACTGAGAGGAGAAAAAAGAAGATACAAGAGCTAGTAGATGATTTGTGGGAGTGAAAGCGCCTTCAGCCGCCAGCGGTCAGCCATTAGGGTCTTAATTTATCGCATTTAAAACAAAATAGAACGACATATGTCGTTCTACGAGTAATATAGCAAAATTACTTTGAGGGGGAGGATTCGTTTTGCTATATTGGGATTATTTATCTTTTGTAATAGAACTAAACTCATCTTCTAGAACATAGTCATTCCAAAAGTCAAAGTTGGGATCAAATAAATTGTTTGTTTTTTCTTGTAAGAAGGATCTTATGGTATGTGCTATGTGTAATATTATAATCATACTATTTCCTCCTAATACTAATGGTCCATATAGCTCTAAAACTGTATATCTATAGTATGCCAAATGGCAAAATGGTCATCTAGCAGATTAATGTAAAGATACGTTTAATTCTTTATTAAATTCAACTTTATTGTTTCCTACTAAAGTCTGTTGTTCCCATTTGTTATGACTGGGAATTTAAAGTATTAATTTATACAAGGGACTACTATAAATGATTTACATAATGGATATAAAATATTCTCATTTGCTAAAATAATTTCATATTAATATAATGTCTAATAGTGTAAAATAATACCAGAGTATTTAATGAGTATATTTTATAAGAGGAGAAAACAATGATCGATTATTTTTTTAGTAAAATAATAGACTATAAAGATGTTGATGAATACAAAACCTGTGTTGTAGATCTTCTTGAGCATGAAGCGGTTTGTTCTATGAAAGATTATATTCAGCACAGTGATATTAGTTGTTTTGAACACAGTTTAACGGTGTCTTACTACAGTTACTGTATTTGTAAAAATTGGGGTTTGGATTATCGCTCTGCAGCCCGAGGGGGGCTCTTACACGACCTATTTTTGTACGATTGGCATACGACAAAGACAGAGGGACTACATGGTTTTACACACCCTTATACCGCTCTAAAAAACGCAGACAATTTGTTTGAGCTCAATGAGCGGGAAAAGGATATTATCGTAAAACATATGTGGCCTTTAACGATAAAGCTGCCTAAGTTTAGGGAATCTTTTGTCGTCACAATGGTAGACAAATGGTGTGCGGTGATGGAAATAAGTACGCGTAAAAAAATGTGCGTTGTATTGGATTTAATATAAAGCAGGTGGTTGGGTGGTCGGGTGGTCGGGTGGTCAGGTGGTCAGGTGGTCAGCAAAACGCCACCTCGCCTTCAGGCAAGATATGCTCTAAACTCCGTCAGGAGTCATCCTAGAGCGAAGCGAAGGATCTAAAGACCCAAGAGGAATGCAAAATGCACCTTATTATTTGCGGAAAGGATAGCATATGGATTGGACAGTTTTATTTTTAATTTGGTTCATTTATAGTCTTTTAGGCTGGATCGTTGAGACTTTGTACTGTTCTATAAGGCAAGGTTCTTTTGCTGAAAGAGGGTTTCTTAGTGGGCCTATTTGCCCTATTTACGGTGTAGGAGCTATATATGTGATTTTCTTAGTAGACCCTTATGTCAAAACCTTAGGAGGTCTTTTTCTATTATCTATGGTTACGACTTCGATTTTAGAGTATGTAACCAGCTACATAATGGAAAAATTATTTGCAATGAGATGGTGGGATTATTCTGAAAAGAAATTCAATATCAATGGCAGAGTTTGTTTGGAAAACTCTATTTACTTTGGTATTTTATCAATAATACTTGTAAATTGGATTCACCCCTACATATCATTCTCTGTTCATCAAATCTCTGATACAAATAAAAACTATATGAGTATTTTTTTATTTGCAATTATCCTACTAGATATTGCATACTCTTCAAACGCAGCTATAAAGCTAAATTCTCGGTTCAAACAAATATACATATTGAAAGAGGAAATAAGGGATGCGATTGGAAGAGATCATTTAGAAGAAAAGCTAGAGACCTTTTTAGCACATGGACAAAGGTTCATAGAGGAAAAGCATGAAGATTGGATGGGGTTTAAGGCAAGCATAAACACCAACATAAACGAATTTAAAGATCATGTTGATGTAGACCTTTCTACATTGCCATTGTATAAGAAGATTAAAGAATTACAAACAAGAGTTAAATTCTCAGAGCGAAGAATACTGCGAGCATTTCCTAAGCTAAAGTCTACTAAGTATGATGATGTACTTGAAGAGTTGAAAAGGAATATTAAGAAAAGGTGATAAGACCAGCTAAGTCTTGTCAATAATTTTTTTAAGAAATATTATTATCGGTTTTTTAGTATAGCAAACAAACCATTATCGAAACACGAACAATGGAAAAGTTAACTATAAAAAGTGATGTTTGAAATTATGCTGCGGTGAGATGATGATTTTTTAAGAACAATACTTGATGTTCT
>NZ_QNRX01000023.1 GCF_003317055.1 Alkalibaculum bacchi | reverse complement strand
AAAACTGATTTCTACCTAAATTTTTCTGTAAAAATTCTTTATACGCGAGTATCCTAAATATTTACATTATAATTTGCCTATTCCGCAAATGCCTACCCTACATGTGCCCTACTAAAATAGCCTAATAATGTCTTAAATTTGTAATTTGTTGAAAAACGTCTCCTATTACCTCAGAAACGCTCACCTCAGCATTATCAGAAGCGCAAATCATATAAATAGGAACAAAAAAGAGCTTGACTTTTATAGTCAAGCTCTTTTTTTTATACCGATATTACTTTGACTTCTTTTTCCAAAGCATGGGCATACCGCATGGTAGATAATGTGCCACCTTTCTCTCTACCATCGTAGACAGCAATTATAAAGTCTGAGGACTGCACCATAAAACGATTACGTACAAGGTAACAGCTAGGGCTATACTCCTCTGCGTGTATTCCTACTACATTGCACTGAGTAAGTAAGCGTTGAAATTCTGTATCTTTGGTTTTGACACGATTGCGATTTAGTATGGCAGCTTCAAGAAATAGGTCGTGTTCTTCTTTTAACTCAGCTACAATTTCTGCAAAATATAGGTCAACACCTTCAGCAAAACCACTGATGAAATGGGTGTAACCATCTTTGATAGCTTCCATAATGGCATTTCTTAGAGCCTTCTTGATAGGCTCTATTTTTGATGGGTCAAGCTCTCTATGTCCTGTCACACAACAAGTTTTGGTTTTCATTTAATCACCTCTTCTACGCATTTGAGTATATTTTATCATAACTACAAATAATACGCAAGTGCGTACACTCGCAAATGTAAAATATTCTAAAATTATGTAGAGGTGATAGTATGCAGATTAAAGAAGCAATTGTTTTGCGATTTAAGGAACTTTGCCAGCAAAATGGAATTAAATACAACGAGCTTGCAACTCGTGCAGGTGTAACACCATCGACTGTCTATTCGATGATGGACAATACCCGTAAGGACCTGTCTGTTATCACAGTAAAAAAACTCTGCGATGGATTGCATATTTCCATTACAGAGTTTTTTAAGGACGATATTTTTAAAGACTTAGAACAAGAGATAAAGTAAGAGGTAGCCATGCAGATGCGTGGCTGCCTCTTACTTTATGATTATTATAGCTTAGAGAGAGGATTAAAACCCAATAGGGACACTTCTCATTTTTTCACTGGTTTTATCTTATCATACATTCAGCAATAAATTGCAACAATGTCACACAAAAACAAAGGTTATTCGAAATAATAGATCACTTTATTACAACGGGATTTGTGAGGGACGGGACTTTTCAAGTCAGATTTTTAAATTCTCAAGTGTCGATCCACTCTCATTTGCAAATTAACCACATTAAGGATGAGACTTCAAGCGGAAGTTTCGTCTTCTTTTATTTTAAGGTATTGGGCCCAAAACATCCCATCCCTAAGCAATTTCCCCTTCCAAGGTGAAACTTTTGCCTGAAGTCGCTCAATAACTTGACCCAAAATTTCACGTCCCTAATGGGTCACGTCCCTAATGGGTCACTAATGGGTCACATCTATTAAGTTTTACTCAGTTCATCTATAAAGGCTGGTCTTCTTCTATACATGGTAGCTAGCTCGTTAATTAACTCTTCTTGTTTTTTTACTCCTGCTATCTTTTTATATCTCTTAAGAATTTGGCAGACTCGCTGATATTCTTTTCTATTGGATGAGTTATCTGCCTTCTTTTTTATATGTTTTATATATAGGTCAATTACTTCGTCCTTGAATTTTTCCTTTAGCATATTAGCGTATTCTTCAATATTCCACGGATACTTTCTTACATATTCTATTATTTCATCTAAGTCGTTTTCATGTACTATAAGTTCTAGATAAATCTTACTAATAGGCCAGTGATTATTGTCTTTTAATTCTTGCTTTAAGTTATCATAAAAGGCTCTTTTGTCGCCTGTTACTAGCTCTTTGAGTTCTTTATAATATTCAAAATTTCCATCAAAGAGTAATTCCTTTGATAATCTTTGCTGTTCTTCCTTTAAAGAAAGCTTTTTATAGGCATTGTATCTTATCTTCTTCCATTTTGATACTAAGCCTGTGTATTGCTTATCTTGCTTTTCGCCTTCCATTGTCAATTCTACAACCCTAGAATAGTTCTTTTCTTTAATATACTTACTAATAAGTAGTTCTCTAAAAGAAGTGTATTTTGTATTCTCTTTTATAAACGCTACGGCATCTTCTTCACATCCATAAGTATCTATTATTTGAAATAATATTTGCAACATTTGTTCATTGTAATATTCTTTATATTCATTACTGGAATTCTTGCTTATAATATATTCAATTTTCTTCTTAAATTGCTCTCTTAAAGCTTCTATATCTGCAAATTCAATACATAATCTAAGGAGATCAATTTTATAATCTTCCCATCTATTAAAAGCCTTGTTATCACTTTGTGCAAGCACTTTATTAAATATCATTTCTCTTATAGAAATATCTAAATCAGCGCAATCAGTTATTATTTCTTTTATTAATTCTATAGTTTCTGATGCTAAATAACCTATTGCTCCATTAGAATCATCTGCGTATTGAAAAGCTTCAATAGCCTCATTGAGAACCATAAATGCAATATCAAAAGCTAATAATATATCATCCGTGTTTCTTGATCTTTCTAATAGATCTTCCATTTCATCTACATAGTCGTAGGTATCTCCATATGGGATAAAATCTTCTCTACCAGCATATTTGCTAACAATAGCTTCTATATGTTTTTTACATAATTTAAGCTCTTGATCGTTATCAACTTTTGAGTACCTTATAATAAGGCTATTTTCTAAAGTGCTATCCTTTTGGGTCATGTCTATTATTATTTTTATTAGATCTTCTTTGGAGAGATTGCTCAACACTTCTTTTATTTCTGGTTGTTTTGTTACGACTTTTTTCACGCTCAAATTATTATTTTTACCATTTACGATATCAATTAGCTCAAAATATGCAGCTACTTCATGTTTGCATATAGATCCAAAATCATAAGGGCAGTCACATTCTGAATATAGGATTTCTCCTTGATCATCTATCTTTATAACAACTTCATAATCATTATTTCCTTGAACTTGAAAAATATATTCATTATCTCTTTGTTTGCATATTTCAACTACATTGCCAACAATAAAATAGTCATATCCTCTATCTAAAATTGTTTTGTTTATTTGAGTCTTAAAATTATTTATGTTCACCTACAGTCCCTCACCTTCCTTTGCTAAAAGGGTAATTCTTCAGTATCATCATCTAATTCTTTTTGATCTATTAACCCATCTTCTATTGCTTGCTCCCATGTTATGCCATAAGCAAATCCGTTAGATGTATATCCTGCAATATAATAAAAAAATTCATCGCTATCTTCATCATCTATATCACAAATATTCACATCTTGTTTTTTTCTCTTGTTCTTCACTTTTTGTTAGCTCCCTTGAATATATACTATGATTATTTTCTAGAATCAAAGCTTGGTCATATTTTACCATGATGTGAAAATTATTAATAGTTAGTATTTTGACTGGATTTTGACAGAAAATTGGCAAGCTTGGGACAGGACCGGTGCGCCACGAAGGCGAGATTCCAAGTAATAAATATTACATGAAGAAAACTAGTAGGGAGCAGTTCTCAAGAATCTACCATTTTGGCACATTCTCCTGCTGCTTTACAAGGAGGTAGGAGAAATATGAACTTTCTTAAGTGAGAGCTTGTTCTTTAACTATATTATTATATGAAAAAAAACATGGCAAAGTCACTGCCTGTTTAATGAACAATTAGTTAGTGGTGGGTTGATTCTCACAGAATATAATAATATGCAATGATAATTATAAAGGATATTGTAATTTTTGTTGAATGTATGATAGGATAAAAGTAGTGAAAAAATGAGAAGTGTCCCAATAATGTTTCCAATAATGTTTCTATAGTTTTAAACTTAAATCCTTAGGTAAAGCACTTAAATAGGGGGTTTGCGAGGGACGGGACTTTTCAAGTCAGATTTTTAGATTCGCAAGTGTCAATCCACTCTCTTTTGCAAATTAACCACATTAAGGATGAGACTTCAAGCGGAAGTTTCGTCTTCTTTTATTTTAAGGTATTGGGCCCAAAACATCCCATCCCTAAGCAATTTCCCCTTCCCAGGCGAGTCTTTCAACCTGATGTGGCTTAAAAACTTGACCCAAAATTCTACGTCCCTAGTGAGTCTTTCCCTAGTGAGTCTTTATTAATTTCGCCCGTATTTATCTTCTAAAAATTCAATAGTGGCACTCATTAGCCTTTCAAGCGCTTCTAAGTCGATGTCTGAAAGCCTCTTAACATAGATGCAAGCCTTCCCAATTGTATACTTTCCTAAGTCTTTCAGCAAATACTCATGCTCGGGGTTCCCCGAAAATACATATAAAGATATTGCTGCTTTGCGCGGTGAAAATGCAACTAATGGCCAATCTCCTACTTGTCTGCTACGATCGGATTTATAATGATAGCTGCCAAATCCAATCATCGAAGTACCCCACATTTTGGGTGGATGTCCTGTAACCTTTTGCATCAGCTTCACAATTTCAAAACTATCCACACGCTTTTGCTCGGTATTCGCAAAGGTTGTAATGAATTCAAAAACATCTCCGTCGTGCTGCTTGGTCTTCAGTTCTGCCATATAAACGCCTCCTTTATCTCCAAAATTTTATCATATCTTTTTTGTTCTCTATATTATAATTAACAAGTTTGTGTAACAGATCAAAATCCACTTGATCTGTCCATTTGATTCTAAACAGCTCCTTTGTGTGAGAATATCCAGCTTGCTCAATTTCCTTTTTAGAAAGACTAATGACTACTGCTTCAGGTGCCACAGCTATATGCCCTTTAGCAACGCTAAAACCAATAATAAAAGTTCCATGGTCACTAAACATAGGTTGATTCCATTTGATTTCTTCTTTCAATTGACGAAACTTCTCTTTAACATATTTCAGGATGTTTTCCATTCGCTCTCTATTATCCGGCTCACGAATACTATCCAAGAACATTTGAAAATCTTTCATGTTTTTTTACTCCTTCCAACTATCTGTGTAAAGATAAATCATAAATTAAAATATATACCCAACATCCAACCTGTTCACGCAACCTCAAAAAACCCGAAAAACATCTAAATCGATCACTCGCAAACACATGTTATCTAAACTGGCCACTCGCTAGACACCGACATCTAAATTGCTCTGTCGCGTTCAAAATCATGCCTTTGGACTTGTTCCCACGAACCGATATTTTTATGATTTTCGCCCATCGAATTTTTTCTCTCAAACCTTGAAAGCCCGGTATTAGTGTACTTTCCGCACACTCACTTATCAACCCTTGACATCAATACCACCGTCTCCACGTGGCTGCAAGTGGTGATGTGGATGCTATCAATGCCGTTCTGAAACATTATGAAGGGTACATAGCTGCATTGTCCACGAGGCAGCTTTACGATAAAAGTGGTAATCAGCATTTGTGCGTAGATGAAGCATTACGACGCAGATTAGAAACTAAGCTAATTACCAAAATCTTGACTTTTAACGTAGCTTGACATAGGAAATATGCTCCCCTTTCCCTATTTTCTATTAACAGTTTTGTTATTAGACAAATGTTCCTTGACAAAGAAAGCAGGTCAGATAACGGCTTTGCAGTATAGGTTAAAACGGATACATTCCATTTATATCGAGCCAAGTGATTGATACGCCATGACTTCTATTTAGGGTGAGCGAACAATATCAGATCGCAATGCAAATATAGCAGTTTGTAGGCGATGACATATAAATGGGACAATGATACTCCCCTATAGCCACAGTCCGAGCGTTAAAAGCGTCGCAGGCAATGGGTAGGGTTTCGGCAGACCGTCGAAAGGGTTAAATTCCCGTGGAGCTGTGCCAACAGCCGTCCGTCTTTACTAAAAATAAACGATATATTTTAAATAAAAATCTAAATTAATATAAAAATGAAATGTAGGCTAGTGGTATTTTTGCTTATGCGAGTTGTATGCGTATTAAATTATTAGCCTACTCCTAATTCTGTAAATTTAAAAGTACTGGAGATAAAAGGGGGATTTCCATGAAAGATAGATTGATTCGATATAGTATGCAAATTGCCATGTTGGGACAATTATTGTCTCTGGCTTTGATAACAGAAAAAGAATTTACACTAATCAAAAATAAGCTTATGCATGATTATGGTATTATTTCAGACCTGACATCTTAATTGACATAATTGTCATCTAGACAATAAATTATTATACTGATTCCGTAATGATGAAATCTGAAAGGAGGAGGTTATAATGCATGAAGTTGAAGTAATCAGAGCAAATAAAAAAATATCTGAACGTACAGCTGGAAAGCTAGAGGACATTTTACGTGTTGCTCCTTATGCAAGGGTTAGTACGGATTCAGAGGAACAATTAAGCAGCTATAAATCTCAGGTTATGTATTATGAGGATTTAGTAAATAGTCGTAAAGATTGGATACTTGTGGATATTTATGCTGATGAAGCTATAACCGGTACACAGGTGACAAAGCGTGAAGATTTTCAGCGAATGATTAATGATTGTATGGATGGAAAGATCGATATGGTTATTACTAAATCCATATCAAGATTTGCAAGAAATACTTTGGATACATTGAAATATGTACGTATGTTGAAAGAAAGAAATATTGCTGTATTTTTTGAAGAAGAAAACATTAATACTATGACAATGGACGGTGAATTACTGCTTGTCATATTAAGTTCTGTAGCACAGCAGGAGGTTGAGAATATTTCAGCCAATGTTAAAAAAGGCTTAAAGATGAAAATGAAGCGTGGTGAACTGGTTGGTTTTGCAAGCTGCTTGGGGTATGATTATGATATTATTGATAAGAGCATTTCTATTAATGAAGCTGAAGCAGAGATTGTGAGATATATATTTGAACGGTATACAGAAGGTGCTGGTGCTTATGTAATCGCAAAAGAGTTAACCAAGCTTGGATATAAAACCAAATATGGTAACAGTCAATGGCATGATACAGGAGTTTTAGGAATTATTAAAAATGAAAAATATAAAGGTGATGTTTTGCAAGGCAAAACTTTTACAGTTGACCCTATTTCAAAAAGAAGGCTAGATAACCATGGTGAAGAGGATCAATTCTATGTAAAGGACCATCATGAGCCTATTATCAGTGAAGAAGTATTTGATAAAGCACAGGCAATTCTAAGTAAAAGGGGTGCTAAACATCGTGGCGTTCAAAACGGAAAGCGTGAAAAATACAGCAGAAAATATGCCTTTAGTAGTATGTTAGAATGTGCCTTTTGTGGAAGTAATTTGTCTCGTAGAAACTGGCACAGTGGTACTAAAAATAAAAAAGTAATCTGGCAGTGTGTAACCGCCACAAAGAAAGGCAAAAAATATTGTCCCCTTTGCAAAGCAATCGAAGAAAAGATTATTGAAGATGCTTTTGTAGAATCATATAAATTGTTATGCTATAATAATTCTGATGTGTTAGATGAACTTCTAAAAAGAATGGAAAGTGTTTTAAGTGGCAATGATTTTCAAAAACGACTGACTAAGATTGAAAATGAAATCCAAGCCATAGAGCAGAAACGCAACAGGTTGATTGATATGCGTTTGGAAGAAATAATAGATAAAGCAACCTATGAAATGAAATATGGTGAGATAGAATCAACTTTAGAGGAACTGTCAAGTGAAAAAGAGCAGTTGGAGAAGTCGTCTAAAGAAGAAATTGACTTAGAAAAAAGAATTGAACACTTTAAAAAGGTGCTTGAGAAGAATGAAGTTTTAACAGAATTTGATCGCTGTGTATTTGAAAGTATTGTAGATAAGGTTATTGTTGGTGAGATTGATGAGGACGAAAATGCTAATCCATATAAGCTAACTTTCGTTTATAAAACTGATTATTCTAATACTGTTCAGAGTAAAATGCACAAGCAGGCTAATAGAAAAAGAACTCAAAATGATGTGAAAGATTTGTCTTCCTATTCCTCAACCGACACAATACGATAAGAGGGTAGGAAAGCAGATGATTACTTCTTGTCTTGTTGCCCATAGATATCTCCTCCCATAAAGGTTTTTAGCTGTTGCAAGGTTCGTGTCCTTTGATACTGAACAGTAGAACGTAGCATATTTAGCTTGTCCCCAATTTCTCGGTCAGACAATTCAAGAAAATAGGAAAGCAGGATAATATCTCTTTTATGCTCCGATAAACTTTGTAGTGCCTCGATGATAGCATCATCTGTAACAATGATATCAAGCCCTAGAACATTAAAAATCTGCTCAGTAACAAGGTATTTATCCACTGTATAAAGCTGTTCCAATTCCTTTGTAGACAAATCTGAAAAAGTTGTTTCTCGACTACGTTGCCGCTTCAATTCATCGTAATAATCCCTTGCTTCATGCTTCAATACTTTTTTACAAAAGCTATCAAAGGCGTGTTGCTTGTCTTGCTCATGGTTATTAGGTTTCACATTCTCACCCCCTTTCGGGCGGTGACTTCCTTTTTCCCCTTTCACCACTATTACGGTGAGAAATGAAAAACTGCCAAACTTTTGAGAAAGTTTTTGAAAACAATTAAAAACAAACGCAAAAATGCCCGACTGAAAATGCAGTCGAGCATTAGTGGAACTGTTTATGTTTATTGAATGATGTATGTGTTCATATAGATGGCAATAATATCTCGTTGGGGGATATAGCCTTTTTTTAATGGATAGAATTTGTATGCCCTATAGTAAGTAAAAATATACACGGCAATACCTCCTTCGATACCGCCGTGTCCTAAAAAAGGGTAAATTTAATAGACCCCCCGAAAACCAATTTTTAAAAAAGGGAAAACAGCAGTCGAAATGTAGTGTTTCAAACCGCTGCAACATCTCAAAACGCAATATCGTTGTATGGCAACGGTTTTGTGTTTAGGTGCTATATTGTAGAGCCAAAAAAGAACCGATAACTGCAATTCTAACCTTGCATACTATCGGCTCTGCGTCTTTGCGTCTGGCTCTTTGATAACTGACATATTCATTTGTTGTACATTAATTAAAGTTTCATGTTTGCATTTCGGGCAAAATAATGGGAAATTTAACAATACTGTGTCCTCGTGAACTTTAATCCGAGTCTTGTTTTGGCAAGCAGGACAAAGTATCCATTCAGCTTTTTTTGTCAAAGCCATTTCATTTAGCAATGTATATCTCTTTTTTTGTATAGCTTATAGGTGAGGAAAACGAAAACTGCAGCGAAGAATAGGCTTAGTAGTAGATATACTGAACTGATCCCATTTGTCACAACATATGGAGCAAAGAAATATCGGAATGGGGTCAGAAAATTCAAAAACTCCATATTTCCTACAAATTCAATAACTGTTGCTAAAACAAACGACAACGCAAAGAATGAAATCGCCATTGACATTGCTGTGCGGTGATAATTGAACAGAGACGAAAAAAACAATCCAAGAGCAAGGCATAACATTTGTGCAAAAAACATACCAATCATAGTCGTCAAAATTTCGGGCATGATACTCTCGCCGTTCATTTGAGAGACCAATGTAAGGATAATACACAAAAATGTAAAAATTGTCATACATAGAACATTAATTGCGGCTGCGATGATTTTTCCACTGATAATGGTTTTGCGCGAATACGGCATTGTATATATAAATTCCGCGGTCCTGTCCCTTTCTTCTTTTGCTATAATGGTTGCCCCCAACACTATCGCATGAGCAAAAGCCACCATGCTATACCATAAGTACATACAAACATAGTAACCGAGGGGTGTATCTATGGGCAGAATATCCATGCCGAATATTACTTTTACAATGCGAGGCAGCGCGTCCATCATCGGCATAATAGACACCGCATTTTCTACAACGGTTCCGTATTCTGCGGCTCCAATCGCCACCATGAACAGCATTCCAAACATCCACATAAAAAGGCCTTTTCGGTTTGCCTTTAACTCTCTGAAAACAATTGCTTTCATATCTGTACCCCCTTTCTAAAGTACCATCTTTATATCTTTTTTCATGTAAATCATATAGCTTGCTACTATGGAAATTACAAGCAATACGATATATAATATCAAGTAACTGCTTTCGTATTGTGTATTTTCCATAATATAGTTGCTGTTAAAATATCGGAACGGTGAAAACCGCCTTGCAATATCACTATTGACGACATTTGAAAACAGCCCTGTAACATAAAGTCCAAAAGCAGCCCCCAGCGCAAGCGGTAATGTAGAGCCAACCCTTGAAATAATTACGCCGATTAGAACGCCAATCAGTAGAAAAAGAACTTGCAAAAGAGGAAATACAAGTGATAAAAGTGCGAATATAGCATTATCAAAGCCACCACCTGTTGCGATGAACATTGCCACAAATCCACCAATGCAATATGCAATGGCTATAATGAATATCGCACATAAACCCGCTGCCATCTTTGAAAGAAATATCTGCTTCCTGCTATATGGCTTTGTCATTAAGAAATCTGCGGTATTTTGCATATGCTCTTTGGTTATAATCGACAGACCGAGATTGATAGCATGAATACTGGCGGCGAGCATTAGGAAGCTGCTCAAAAAAGCGTACACTCCGAGTGGGCTGAAAAAGTTTTCCGCACTAATCCCCATTGCATCCATCATAGGATTGTCTTGAAGCGAACTCACGACTGACGATTTATCTTCCGTCATAATTCCGCTGAACATTGGAAGAATAAACATAATCGCCAACGATAAGACCAACGCCCATATTATAATTGAGGTTTTGTATTGCTTTAATTCAAATCGAAACACACACATAAAATTCACCTCCCGTTATTTGTAGTAGTGCATGAATATCTCTTCGAGTGACGGTTCTTCTATCAGAATGTCAAGCATCTGATGTTGTCGGAGACTGTCAAGAAGAATGTTTACATCGCCTTTGAATAAAAAGTTGACTTGCGCCCCATTTTGTTCAAAATTGCTCACTCCCTCCATATCAAGCGTCTGAAGTTCAGTTGTTTCAGTCATATGAAGAATTATTTTTTTGTAGGCATTGGAGCGCATAGTTTCAATGTTCTCAAGACTAATTACTTTCCCATCTTTGAGAATTGCAATTCTATTACACATTTTTTGAACTTCACTCAAAATGTGGGAAGAAAACAATATGGTTACTCCCTTTTGATTTTCCTCGCGTAGAATATCAAAGAATGTCTGTTGCATCAAAGGGTCAAGACCGCTTGTCGGTTCATCTAACATCAAGAGCTTTGGCGAGTGGAGTAACCCTGCAACAATCCCTACTTTCTTTTTATTTCCAAACGATAAGTCACGGATTTTTCGGGTGACATCAAGGTTAAGGCGAAAAGTTAATTCCTCAATCCTCTTTGAACAGTCTTTTTTGTATAATGTCGCCGCATAGCTCAGCAAATCCCGCACCTTCATATTTTCATAGAAAAAAGTTTCAGAGGGCAGGTAGCCTATATCCTGCGCAATAACAGGGGCTTCCTTGATACAATCCTTTCCGAAAATAGTGGCACTTCCTGATGTTGGATGAATCAAAGCTAATAAAGTACGAATGGTAGTAGATTTCCCTGCGCCGTTTGGACCAATGAAACCAAAAATTTCCCCTTCCTTAACAGAAAAACTAACATTATCAATCCCTCTATGCTTGCCATATTGCTTTGTGAGATTCTGGATTTCAATTACATTTTTTGTCATAATAATATTTCCCCTTTCAACATTCTTTTTTTATAATCACTTATAAAAATTCCTTTTAAAGAGTTGCAGACATTCTTCAAACACTCTATATAATTCATCATAATCAGTCTCTTCCACGTCTGAAATTTTGCTCATGTATCCCTCAGCAATCCAGTCAATCATGTTCATGACAAGCTTTGGGTCAATATCATCTTTAAATTTTGAAAAATCTGCGCCATCAAAAGTTATTTTTTTTCCGATAGTTTTGCCATCATCTTTGCAAAAAATAGTTCTTATCTCTTCCTTAACTTCATCATCATTTTCAAAATATGCACTCTGAATAAACGAAGGAATATTAGGATGTTTTTCCATCAAAGTAAGCTCAAGCTTGTTAGTATGCAAAATCCTATCAAATAAATCTGTAATACTGTCATCAAATTTTTCGACAACTTCAGTGCTAATACTGTCGACACAGGTATTTACCAAGTATAGGTATAGCTCTTTCTTTGTTCCAAAATAATGGAATACCATAGCTTTGGAAATTACTGCAGTACTGGCTATATCACTTATAGATGTTTTTTTATATCCATGCTTTGCAAATGTTTTTAATGCGGCATCAATAATTAAATTTTGCTTTTCCATAGGTAAATTCAAAAAATTTTCCAAGTAGTTTCCTCCTCATTGAAATTTAATAAACCGAATTGGTTTATATGTATGATAACACGATAAACCAATTCGGTCAAGGTTTTTTTACTCATTTTATTTTTTTTACTCATTTTATTTTGAAATATATACGTTTGTAATTCTAATCTTTTGTCTACAATTTTCTAATTATTCTCGTTTTTTTCTAGCACTAAATCAAACTGCGATAATTGTATGAGTATCCATCGCTGTAAAATACTAAACCACTAAACTAATAATTACAAGAAAGACATATGACTTATTTTAATCACCTATATGATATATGTACTCATATCCAATGAAAAAGATGAACAGTAAAATGTAGTAGGGTGAAATAAATCATGAAACGAAAAGTCGAGAAGTACGATTTTAAAGCTTTAGGTCAAGCAATAAAGGATGCAAGAAATTCGAAGGAAATGTCAAGAAATCAATTAGCGGATAAAATGAACATCGCACCTCGATATATTGCATCTATTGAGAATAGTGGGCAACATCCAAGCTTACAAATTTTTTATGAACTTGTCACCATTTTGGATGTATCGGTAGACCAATTCTTTTTTCCAGATAAAGAAGCAAACAAATCATCACAACGTAGGCAACTTGATAGTCTGCTTGATGAAATGGACGGCAAAGATTTAGTTATTATCACTGCTACTGCAAAAGGAATAAAAGAAGCCAAATCAGACGAAAGAACGGAAAATTAACCGTTCTTTTTCCTTTGTGTTCTATTTGGAAATAATTGTGGCAAGCAGGGCAAGGTGGTACACACCTTGCGATTTTGCATAAAATTCCCTTATGGAATTTCTGCCAAATCTGCTTGTTGGGGAGTATCCCCAATCCCCATTGAACACACAATAAATTGTGTGGCTACGCTCCCTTTGGGAGCTGAAAAATCATAGATAAAATTACCTTTCTTCCTTGTGTTTTTCTTTTTCCTTCTCTGGTATATTCTCACCTAAAAGACGTTCAACATTTGCCTTTGCAGTCAGTATATTTTTCATTTCTTTTTTTATAGAATGGTACTTTGCATAAGCCTTTTTCTTTTCAGAAAGTAGTCCAGAATATTCCGTTTGTAGAGCCTTTACCGTGGGTAATTTCTTACCCTCTAATTTATCAAAAGCAGCCTTTGCAGCTTTGTGTAAAAGTAAATCCGCAGTATGTTCTTCATAGAATTTCTTAGAGTATCCTGCCTTACGATAAGCGGTATAAATATCACGAGTTTTTGAATAGTTGATGATATGAGTTTTTAACTTTCCTATCTCTGTCATACGCTTTTCTGTTTCTTTAATTTGGGTCGATAATTGATTGAAATTATCGGTAGCAACCTGTGCCTTTTTTTCTAAATCTACATAGGCGAGTAGATTATTTTCCGTTAAAAAATTGATAGTCTGTGCCATCTGTTTCAGGTTGAAAATCTTTGCCCACCGTTCGTAGCCACCACCTTTTCCTGCTTGTAATTTTGCCTGTATATCTATCAAGAGATTGACATGAGATTGTGAATTTTCCTTTGCTTTTTTCCTATCAACGATAGGCTTTTCTCCACAAATTATAGCCTTGATTTCTTCCTCTGTATAACCTTCTCCAAGAGAACGTAAACGGATAAATTTCTTTTGGTCTTTATTTTTAAAAGAAAGATATTTTCCATGCTTAATAGAGTAACCTGCCTGTTCCATTTGCAATAAGAACGTATCAAAATCTATAGGCGTTTTTGAAAGTATTTTATCTATAGTGTTTCGCAGTTTTTCCGAATGAGTAATAGGCTTTTTATCCCCGAGCCACTTACCATAATGGTTTTTCCCACGCTTTGGATTTTCTATAATAGACAGTCCATTTTCAAGGCAAAGACGGTCAGATATCTTTCGTACAGCTTTACCTGAGCCTAAGAAATCCCTAAACTTTTTTGTACAGTCTAAAGAAATAGAATTATATATCATGTGATTGTGAATATGGGACTTGTCTACGTGAGTAGCTACAATAAAAGCATGGTTGCCTTTAGTAAATTTCATACCTAATTCATAACCAATTCTATTAGCAAGCTCTGGTGTAACTTCTCCCGGCTTAAAGGACTGCCTTATCTGATAAGCTATTACATCATTTGCTTGTTCTCTCCCTGTAATATTGGAGTATATTCTTTTGGATAATAAAAACTCTCCTTGGACTGTTTTAGGGTCACATTCATAAGAGCTGATGTATTCACCATCATTAGTTTTGTCAGGGTTTATTGCATAGTTTGTACGGGCTGCAAGACAGCTGGCAATAGACTTTCCTTTGTTTCGATGCATAGAAATCAAACGGGTTGTTGCCATGAAAAACACCTCCTTTAAGGCCTGAAAAAAGAGTTACACTATGGTAACTCCTAATTTTAATAAGTTGTATATAAATTGGTTGTTCAATAAAATTTATCAGAATCATCAGTTTAGAATACACTTACATTGATAAGTTTAGAATTGTATACCAAACTATTGGCGATTCTTCACATCATTAATTGTTTGGATGCAGTTAGTTAAATTTCTCATCGTTGCTATAACGCTATTTGTTATACATATTACTTTTGTCTCCATTGTTCAAGCCATTGAACTAAGGTTTTCCCAAATTTGTAAATGATAACCGTAGTAACATTTTTCGAATAAGTAGGAAACATTTCATCTATACTTTGCACCTCAACAGCCGCAGTAAAGTCATCCTTGTGCGTATTAACATAGCTCATAAATTCATTATGTTCTTGTTCGCTCTCAAATACTGGTACAACCGTAAATGCTCTATTGTACAGTATTTGATCCTCATCGTAACATTGCTTAGAAAAAAAGAGGTTATAAGCAAGAAATTTAACACTATTTCTTATATAAGCATAGTACTTAATTGAATTGCTAGTATTATTAAGATGGATTCCTAATTCTCTATTCCAGTATGTATTGGGCTCAATGTGATAATAGGTTTGTCTTGTAGCTTGGACTCCATAAAGTGAAATATTTAACTTTCTACCATTTAAAAAGACATCCCATTTTGCTCTCATACCTATTTCCTCTTCCCCCATATTCCAATTAAATACATAAGTAAATAAGTATGGGAAATCCATCACCCAAATATCTGTATTTCCTATGCCCTCCCCTATTTTAACTTCAAGGTTATAATTATAATCTCGCTCAATTGTAATATCACCATATTCACTATTGTAAAATGTATCGTAATCATCAGTAGAATACCAACTTTCTACATTTTTCAAACGCTTGACAACCTTAAAAACATCTGATCCTACCAACCCAAATCGTTTTTTCCACAAAAACTCGGTGCCCTGTTTAGTAGCACACTCCGCTGAACTTGTATTTCTGTCTCCAACTCTACTATAAACCACCCCTGCACGGATAACCGTCTTATTCTTCCTATAATCAGTGGTTTTTGAATAATCATTCAACAAATAATATGGCGTGACATCACTGTTGTAAACTATAAGCACATCAATTTCTTTTCCACTGATTTCTATAGTTTTTACATCTACACTAGGGATTTCCTCCCCCGACCAAGTTTGAGAACTAAGAAATCCGACAATATTTTCTTGGTTTTTCCGGTTATTATCTTCTGAAACACCAATAATATCAAATGTACCATCCTCAATCCCAAATATAATATATCCATCTTGCATTTCAATGGTTGTATTGTTAGCCATACAAATAATATCTTTAAGTAAATCAGCGTTGTTGCTATACCAGTTTTGCTTAAAATCCCAATAGCTACCCTCCGAGGCTTTATTGATAAGTGATTCCACAATATATTTCAATTCCATTTGCGTTCTCTCCATAATTATATTCCCCAACCTTTGAATTTATAAATATATTCACACTAGAATTTCCTATTTTATGCTTACTAATAATATTTTTTTATTTCCTCTAAGAGTTCTTCTTCGTTTGTATTTTCATGAACGTAGTCCATATTTTGTTTTCGTCCGGTTTTTAAATATAGTAACCATCCTTGCAGCGAAGCTATGTAATCATCATCTAAAGTTGATAGTTTTGAATATTTGCCTACATATACATTGCCTGCATCCCATGACTCGTGTCTTACTGGAAATAAATATCCATAGCCAACATTTTTAATTACTTTAGCATAGCCATCTTCATTAATAATAAGTTGATTGCTAAATCTATCATCAGCCTTTCTCATCTCTTCTTCAATTTCTTGTTTTGTGAATAAATGAGTAGGTTTACCAGACTTAATAAGTTTAATTGAAAAACAAGTTTCATATTCCTCTAAATCTTGCAAGTTATTTTCTTTTAGAAATTCGGCTATTTTTTGTTGAAGTTTATTTTTTAACCTTATCGCCAACTCTCTATTGTAGACATAATAACATTCCTTTTCTAAAGCCGAATTCAACTTTTTTATATATCCGTCAGTACAAATGTAGTTATTTACTCCCCTAAGTGTTTCAAGTGAAAAACGAGCATTTGGAGAATTAAATATAAAAGCAAATTTTATTCTTTCTGAAGAAGGTAATTCACATGGCTGCAATATTGTTTTAAAATCCCATTGGTTGTAATTTTCTTTGATATACTCTTTACTCTTTTGTTGTTCAGCAATTTTTTCTTTCATTTCATTATTACTTCGTTCTGGAAAATGCATTTTAAAAGGATTACTATTAAGTTCTTTTAAATTAAGGATTCTGTCTTCTATATCTTCATCTGATAGATGTTTTAATGTGTCATCACGTTTGGCATAATCATACAGTTTTGAGCAGAACTTTATTAAGTCATTTATATAATCTCTGAATTTATCAGCACTACAATCACCATGTCTGCCATCATATGTTCCGCTTATTCTATTGTAGGGACCACGTTTAAGTACAATTAAGAATTTTCCTTTGGTATAACGATAGACCGTTTGAAATCCTTCGGGTAAAGGAGTTCCCATATCATAATCATAAACACCATATTGAGCGTATTGAGCCGAAACATAATGAGCCGGGGTATCCTCAACCAAATATTCAGAATCAAAGCAATTATTATTTTCAAAAATAGGGTTCAATTCATCAAGCTCAAGTAAAAAATAATTCCACTTATAGCTTTCATCAAATCCTTCAAAATATAATACTTTAGGTTTAACAACATAACAAAACCCTATTTTATCATATAACTTAATGCATCCATCTTCCGTTGCGGGGACAGCATGTGAAAAATCCAGACCCCCTTTATCATGAAAAAACATATGATTATATGCAGGAGTCTTGCCAATAATATTTAATACCTCAATAATTTTATACACTTTCCTCCATGATGACGATTCTGGTGGGTTTAACCCGAATAATTGTTTGTTGAGAAAATTCCAATCACTAGCTTGAGATTTATCTATATTTGAATAAATTTCAATCCAATTTTTTAGTCTTTCTTTAAACTCCTTAATAGTTGGACGAATATCAGGATTATTATCAGTAGCATCCTTAAGAAGCTCATCTATTTCTACCAGATGAGTATCTCTATATCTGTTAAGATAACGCAAACTGTGGCTTGAATCTAAATAGTCATATGCACCGTCAAATCCTTTTTCATCTTTAGATAAAAACATCCACATTGTTTTTGCCAAAGAAAACACATCAGCTTTCTTTCCATCGGCTTTTTGGGGATTTCTTTTCATTTCAGGTGCGATAGTAAATATTGCACCCAACCCTCTATCTGTTTTAGTAAGATTATCAAAATTATCTGGAAAATCCACTAGCCCAAAATCTCCAAGAGAAAGTCTATCATTATAATAGTAGATATTTGCAGGTTTTATATCTCTATGTGATATTCCTTTATTATGCAATAACTCTAATGTTTCTGCCAATTGAACAACACCTAATACAATTTCTTTAATTTCTTTGTTTTCAATATGTTGCATTATTAGTTCTGCAATAGGCATAGTATACCAATACTCTTGCTCACAAGAGTAGATGATAGGGATAATCCCTAATACAGTAGTTGCATTTTCTTTTGCTATGGATATTTCATTTTTAAAGCGAATCATAGTTTCTCTATTTTTATACCTCTTTTTACCTTTATTATTTATTTTGAAACGCAATTCTTTTAGAGCATATTTTTCATCAGTCAATTTATTTTTAACAAAATATACATTTGCATTACCACCACCAGTTGGTTCTCCTTCTATGTCAAAACTGTTATGCCAACTATTGTTTTTTCCCATATATACCGTCCTTTCTTTTTTCTAACTATAATTTTGTTTTCATAAAGAATCATAATATTTCGCTTACTCTATCAAACAAACTTTTCATAAATACCAATATTTCATGGCTTTCTATTATGTTCTATCCTATGCTCATGGCTAAACCATGCATAGTTCTTCATAAAATATGTTCTTCTTTAGCTTTAACTGTTTTATCATTGAGCCGAATATACGAATTTCTATTTATCTATTACATCCAATTATATCCCCACACCTTTAAAACATCAACAAATGAAATAGCAGAAGCCCCATCAAAAAGCAAGGGTCGAGATAAACGGCTACGCCGCCCTTGCTTTCCACTGGTACTTCTGCTGTATGTCAATTAAGGGCAAAAGCCTAAAAATGCTTTCGCCCTTATTCCATTTCCTTTACACTGATTTCAGTAAGTCATTTAATCCCTCTATCTTTGTTATCAGCCATGCAGCAAACATAGGTATTCCGTATGGGCTTATTAGATATGCCAGCACAATAGCTTTTATTCCCTCCGAAGTTTCTCTTAAAATGAAAATCGTTCCAAGTGCAATCATAAGTACTACAAAGGACAATATTGACAGCACGGCGGTTGAGAACAGGCAAATAAAATCTAAAAATAATATAAGAACTGTAAGTATCAATGTAATTGGAAATAATAATATTTTAAGCAGTATCCTCATAATGAATCCTCCCTTATATGTTGATACATTATATATTTAAAACATACCAAATGGAAAGAGTTTTGTCCATTATATGGATTTTAAATTGCAGAAAGTCTGGATAAAATTTCATCTGCTGTCTCCCAGAGCTTGCTGTAGCTCTCTCTTAAATCTTCTATATCCTCACCGTAAATATTTCCTGTTTCATGGACACGTTTAGTAAGCTGATTAAGACTGTTACTGGTACGACGTAGAAGTGTTACAAGCTCCCTTATGTCTGATAAATCAAGATGAATAACATAGCCATCTATAGCCATTTTGCGAAGATAGGCTCCCATGTTCTTTGTACCAAGCTGAGCCATCTTTTCATCTATGAGACCTCGCTCATTCTCTGTTACCATGAAGTGTAGTTGAACATTTCTTTTTCGGTTTGCCATTATCTCACCTCCAAGTATTTACCTTGCTTTTCCTTTACCTCTTTCCCTGCCTGCGAGGGCTGTTTTAGGTTATCTAATACAGAAGAACGTTCAGATTTAGAAATCTTTTTATCAGTCTGCTCCTGCGGTACAGAAACACCTACACCCATGTTCAATTCAGTATCAAGAACAGTAAGACGAGAAATTTTATCCTTTAGTTCCTGCTCTTGGGGGAATGGCTTACCAATTTCAGATTTTGCTGCCTCTTGTTGTTTATAGAGATTATCAAGTTGATCCGTAACCGCTTTTAATCTGTTTGGAATATTAGCAAGAGCATTATCTATACGAGTAAGATTTCCTCTTGCATCCTTTCCCAATTTTACCGTATTGCTCATTGCTCCTTTTAAATTAAGTTGAAATTCGTTAAAAAAGCTATCATAGGACAGATACATAGTAAAACCCCGATAACTGCCGATTTCAATTGGATCTTTGCCCTTTATTTCTTTACAAGTCTCAAGGAGAGCAACACCGGCTTTGTCCTTATCCATAAAGGTATTGCCTTTAATCACCATTGGTAAAAATTCACCTTCAGCAAGGACATTTTCGGAAAGGGTCTTTAAGTCCTGTTCAAATCCTCTGATAAATCCCTTATTCTTCTCAATATTTTCGGGAAAGTATTTTAATAAATTATCTTCCAAACGGTACTGATTACTTTGGTGGCTTGCCTTTAAAAGCTTTAGCTTTGATACATCAATATCCAAATCCATCTTTTCCTTGATTTTTGGATTGCCTGCACATAGGGCTTTAATTTCTGCATAGGAGAGTGCTGTTTCATCCACATCTTCACAGGAGCGGACAGGACTTTTAGAAGTCATAATCTGTGAGATAAACTTCTGCTTATTTTCTACGGTCTGCCACAAATATGCGTCAAATGTTGCTTCAGTTACATAACGAAAAATATCAACTTCATCGTTCATATTTCCTTGTCTTTCTATTCTTCCTGCACGCTGTGTTAAGTCTCCCGGTCGCCACGGGCAATCTAAATCATGAAGTGCCACAAGGCGGTCTTGAATATTCGTTCCTGCACCACATTTTGCTGTACTGCCAATAAGTACACGAACATCACCACTACGTACCTTTGCAAATAACTCTTTCTTCCTGACATCTGTATTTGCCTCATGAATAAAGGCTACTTCATTGGCAGGGACACCTTTTTTAATTAGTTTCTCTCGTATATCATCATAGACATTGAAAGTTGCGGTATAAGTATCTTCCTCTTGTGCTAAGTCGTCCTGCAAAGCATAAAGTTCTGTACCATTAATGGTTTTGTTTCCTGCCTCTGCCACTCTTTGCACCTGTGCTGTTTTACCTTTTGGGGTGGAAATATCACAGAAAACAAGCTGTGTCAGTTTTTCTGCTGAACCTTTATCCCAAATCTTGTAGATATTATCTATACAGGCATTTACCTTGCTGTTTTCATCATCAGGAAGAAGTGGATTGACGATACGTTGGTCAAGTCCTAATTTCCTTCCGTCAGAAGTTATCTTTAGCATATTATCTACAGAGGGATCAACTTTGTTTGCTTGGATATCGGCAGCTCTATCCGATAAGTTCTTAACCATTTCTTGCTGTATTTCTGTAGGTTTTACTGCAATGGTATGATAATTGGTTTTAGGAGTAGGCAGATTTAATTGGTCAGCTGTTTTAATATCTGCAACTTCTTTGAACATTGCCATGAGTTCAGGCAGATTAAAGAATTTAGAAAACCTAGTCCTTGCCCGATATCCTGTACCTTCTGGAGCAAGCTCAATGGCAGTTACCGTTTCTCCAAAGGTACTTGCCCAAGAATCAAAGTGAACCAGTCCGTTTCTTTGTAATGTGTTGTATTGGAGATATCGCATCATGGTATATAGTTCGGTCATGGAGTTTGAAACAGGAGTCCCAGTAGCAAATACAATACCTTTACCGCCTGTCAATTCGTCCATATAACGGCATTTCATAAACATATCGCTGGATTTTTGTGCATTAGTAGTGGATAGCCCTGCCACATTTCGCATTTTGGTATATAGAAATAGATTCTTGTAATTATGTGCTTCATCTACATAAAGCCTATCAACTCCCAGCTGTTCAAAGGTTACAACATCATCTTTACGTTCCTGTGACTGTAATTTTTCCAGCCTTTGCTCCAGACCTTTCTTCGTTCGTTCTAACTGTTTGACAGTAAATCGTTCACCTCCACTTGCCTTAACTTCTTCTAACCCATCTATAATCTCATCAATCTGTTCACGAAGTAGGCGTTCCTGTCGTTCAAGAGACATTGGAATACGCTCAAATTGACTGTGTCCTATGATGACTGCATCATAATCTCCTGTGGCTATCCTTGCACAGAATTTCTTTCTATTTTTCGTTTGAAAGTCTTTCTTTGTGGCCACCAAAATATTGGCGGCAGGGTAAAGCCTTAAAAATTCACTTGCCCATTGCTCTGTAAGATGATTGGGTACAGCAAATAGTGGTTTTTGGCAAAGTCCTAACCTTTTACTTTCCATAGCGGCAGCTACCATTTCAAAGGTCTTTCCTGCACCTACCTCATGGGCAAGGAGTGTATTATCTCCGTAAAGAATATGGGCAATGGCATTGACTTGATGGGGTCTTAATGTAATTTCCGGGTTCATACCTACAAAATTAATATGCTTTCCATCGTATTCACGAGGGCGGATAGAGTTAAATTTCTCATTGTAAGTTTTTACTAAGGTCTGCCGTCTATCTGCATCCTTCCAAATCCAGTTTTGAAATTCATCTTTGATGGTCTGTTGTTTTTGCTGTGCCAAAGTAGTGGCATCCTTGTTCAATACACGCTTTTCCTTGCCATCAGGGTCTATCACAGTATCATAGATACGTACATCACGAAGATTTAAAGTATCCTCTAAAATTCGGTAGGCATTGGCTCTGTCTGTACCATAAGTAACATAAGCAGCTACATTGTTATATCCAACGGCATTTTTATTAGTAATGTTCCATTCAGCCGTAAAATGGGCATATTTTACTTCCACCTCCCCTTGAAGTCGGTAGGGGGTATCAAATAGCTCATACATAAACTGTTCAATATATTCCTTGTCAATCCAAGTTGCACCAAGGCGAACATCTATCTCAGAGGCATCTAAGTCCTTTGGTTGTGCCACCTCTAAAGCCTCTACATTGGGTCTAAATATATCTGAGGATTGTGCTACTAACTTTGCAGTATGAAGTTTTTCTCTGACATTACCTGAAAGGTATTCATCTGCCGTAATATAATTTATAGAACTGTTGTCTAAGGTAGTTGGCAGAGGAAATATAACTCCTCTTAAATCATTGGCAAGCTCTTCTTCAGAAAGTCCTGTAAGCTTAGCCATATATTCCATATCTACCTTTGCCTTTTCTGCTATGGATATTGCCAGTGCCTCACTTGCAGTGTCTACTGAATTAACTGTTACACGCTTTTTAATGGTACGTTTTGTGAACATATCAGCTTTTGCTTTAAGATTGCCGTTTTCGTCAATATCTTCAAGGGAGCAAAGGAGATAGTAGGAGTTGTCATCACTAAAGGCAAGGCTGTTTCCACGACTGTTAATCAATCCATATTTTGCAGTAAAATTGTCATAAAGACGATTTAAGGTTTCTTGTTCCTCTTTAATGGTTTCATCACTGTAATCCTCTAGTTGGTAGTTGATAAGATTATCTACACACTCTCTAAGCTCCACCATCCCTGCAATGCGTTCCTTTGCCTTTTGGTTGATATCAGGCTTTACCATACGGGAATTCTCACGGTAATACACCTCACCGTCTACAAGGGTATAGGAGAAGTTCTTTACCGTAGGGTCGGCTGGAATAGAAGTATCAGTATCTACTTCCATATCAAGCATCTCTATTTCAGATATACTGCCCTCTATATTTATAACAGCAGATTCTAATTGCTCTGAAAGGTCAGCATAGGGGAGTGGCGTACAAGTGCTTTCCATTCCAAACTGACCACTTTTCATTTCCATTGTTCCTAAAATCATTTCAGGGTGGTCGGCAAAATAACTGTTTAGGGCTATACCATCCTCATTGGTATCAAGGTGTATCCAATCTCTATCCACATCTATGGGTCTATCACGCTTTTGCAGAAATATAATATCGCTTGTAACCTCAGTTCCTGCATTTTTCAAAAAAGCATTGTTAGGCAGTCTAATTGCACCAAGTAATTCGGCTCTCTGTGCAAGGTAGCGGCGTACATCAGGACTTTGCTTATCCAAAGTTCCTTTTGAGGTGATAAAGGCAACTACACCTCCTGGACGAACTTTATCTAATGCTTTTGCAAAGAAGTGGTCATGAATGAGGAAATTGTTGCTATTATACCGTTTTTCACTTAGCTTATAGTTTCCAAAGGGTATATTACCAATAGCAAGGTCAAAAAAGCTGTCAGGAAGTTCTGTTTTCTCAAAGCCGGTAATGGATATATTGGCATTGGGATAAAGCTGTTTTGCAATCCTTCCTGTAATACTATCTAATTCAATACCGTATAGATTGGAATTTTTCATACTGTCAGGGAGCATACCAAAAAAGTGTCCCGTTCCACATGCAGGCTCTAAGATATTTCCTGTAGCAAATCCCATACCTTCCACTGCATCATAAATAGCCTTTATAACTACAGGGCTTGTATAATGGGCATTAAGGGTAGAGGCTCTTGCCATGCTGTACTCATCTTCAGACAGCAGGTTTTTAAGTTGCATAAACTCATTACTCCAACTGCTGTTATCTTTATCAAAGGTTTCAGACAAACCTCCCCATCCTACATATTTTGATAATATTTCCTGTTCCTCTTCTGTAGCAGGACGGCGTTCTTTTTCTATGGTCTGCAAGGTGGTAATAGCAGCTATATTTCCTGCATATTTCTCACGCTTACTTCCTTCGCCTAATTTCTCATCAGTAATTCGAAAGTTCTCAGCTTTTTCTTGGGGTACTTGTAATTGGGGATAAAGTTCTAAAAGCCGTAAGAAACTCTCTCTACTTTCCGATCTTAGTATGGGATATAGCAGGGACGGGTCACGCAGGGTCACATGATAATCTGTAATTTCTTCAATTAAAAAAGGCGTACCGTTTTCAAGATATACGGTATCGCCTTTAATGTATGGTATTAAATTATTTTCTATAGGTTCTTCAGCTTCTATTATTTCATCTTCTGCTTGATGTGGGGGAGCGGAATTAACAGATTCGTCTATCAAAGATGGAGCAGGTGGTATTTCTATAATTCCTGCCTTTTCTCTCTGTAATTCTTCAAACCTTTTCTTTTCTTCGGTAGTCATATAGCGATCATTGGTAATCAGATAGTCAATTCGTTTGGCAACTTTGCTCCAATTTAAAAGTAGTTTATCATCACTTTCTCTACGGCTGTATAAAATTCCTTTTGCATCGTGTTGTTGATTGCTGTTATCGGCTCCGGAAAGAGCATGACTTCTGCCTCCTGTACCATACTCATTTTTCAGAAAATCCTCTTTTTCTTTTGGACTGTGAAGTTGTGTAAAGTATTCATAGATGCGGTCTTTCCCGTTTTGAACACCACTTCCTCCTGCAAGTTCCTTGTCAACTTCATCTTGTGTAACGAACATCTTAAAGTCTATAATATTCTTGATTTCAGCTGTAAATTCTCGTTTTGGAAGTCCTAAATCCATAAAATAAGAAAGCAGTTTTTGTGGTTTGTAAAAGTGGAAACGCAATAGTTCACTATCTTCCTCGTAAGCATTAGTAAATCGCTGTAGTCCATCAATTAGATTATCAACCTCCTGTGGATCACTTAGTAATTCTGCAATATGACTGGTGGAGCTTGGAAAACCTCCATTGAAAATTTCTTCATCAAAGAATTGACCATTTGCCTTATCAGCAAAATTCTGGTGAATATACCAAAGTGTTTCTGCAAGTTGTTGCCTTTCAAAAATCTCTACATGTTCTAAGGTATCCTGTGTTGCAAACTGTCCTTCATTTAGAAGTTCCTCAATCCTTTCTGCCACATCAGTCCATCCAATCACTTGTTTTGAACGAACATATAAAGCTGTATCCCCTTTTGCAATATGAATACCTTCTTTGTTAAACCATAGGGATATTTTTTCTCCATCAATATATAATCCTTTGCCACCTTCTTTGTATTCATTCTGTAAAAAGGCAGCCTTTTCTTCAATGGATTTATTCTTTTGATAAAATGAAACTATTCTCAATAAACTATTATTTCTATTGCTCCCTGTCCTTAAAATACTGTCTATATCCTTTTGTTGTATAGAAAAAGCGGAAAGCTTTTCACTCCCCGCTATTATTTGTACCTGTTCTTCCTCCGTTGGAAACAAGGTTAATTGTATATAAGTTCCTTCAGTATTATTTCCTCTGCTTGTGCCTTCAGGTTGTTCATGTAACCTACCCATTCCATCTGCTTCTGTCTCTTGTCGGGTGCTGGCTGAACTTTCTGTAAGTCCGACATTATCTGTGTTAATCTCCTGTTGGCTGTTTTGTCTATCTCCAACAGATGGGGAAACAGTTTCTCGCTCAACAGCAGAGAATTGAATAAGGGTGTTCGATGTTCCTGAAGATATTTCTTCCTCATTCTCCCGTATTTTCCGAGATGCTGTTCTGGCTGTGTCAATGTCAGGTCGGGTATCAGATAATCCCCGTTCCTGCTGTAAGTGATTTCGTTCATATTCATTTCTCCTTTCACGTTCTATTTTGACTATGGTAATTGCAATCTCTCTAAAGACCTGTTTAGTCTGTTCATTAACTGCCGTACCTAATAGTGTAACTGTATCTTGGGTGTTAAAATCAAATATACTTAAAAAGTCCTCATGTGTAAAATATTCTTCCGTGTTCAATCCGCATCGTTTCATCAAAGTGTATGCGGTACTAATAGTAACAACATCTTCAAAAGCCTTTTGGATATTGTCCTCATCATATTCCTCTAAAAAACTGTTTTCTACGAGATACCTTATATCCACTTTGTGATTATCATAATACTCCATGGACATATTTCTTGCAATGTTATAAAAGGCATCGGAAAGATTATTATCTTCTATACCATATTTATCTGCTAACATATCTAATATCGGTTGTTTATGATGCTCCTGCATTTCCCATAGATATGGACGACGAGAATTTTCCCTGCCACCTGTATCGGAAACATCAAAGACATACCGTATCTTAGGAGTGTCCCCTGCCGGGTCAATTAGGGCAATTCCCTTTGAGCCACGACGGACATATCGGTTCATTTTATTGTTCCACAAATCATATTCTGCACAAGCCGTAGCATCAGGCCGCTGTGCATAAATCATGAGCTGTTCATAATAAGTATATCTGTAGAGCCTTCCAACAGTGGTAAGAAATCCTGTCCATTCTGCATGACTTCCTGTAATCTGCTTAGCGGTATTCTCTGCCAACTGTGCAAAGGCTTGTGCTTTATTTGCCATATTAGTCCTCCTTAACGCAAAAATACCCACTACAGAATAATTTCTTGTAATGGGTATTTATCTTATCTTATCTTATCTTATTTTATTTTATTTTATTTTATTTTATTGTTGTTGCCTTTGGTTTTATTTGATTTTTACATATATATTAGATGAATAAAAAATAAATAATGCGTCTTAACTTCAAATTTTATTTATAATGTCATCGGCAAACTAAAATTTAAACCATACTATCAAAGTCCCTGCTTAGACATGATTGTTTAAGCCTTTTTGACCTCAATAAATACTTAATATCAGAAAGATTATCATACGAAAGTTGAAAGTGAAAATAGTTAATATATTCAAGTATCGCAAATATATAGATAAAGCCTGCAATGCCCAAGCTGCCTAAAGGTAATGATGGATATAATTTTAAAAAATCAAACGCAAAAATAAACATTATGATAATTATTAGGCCGATATTTAATTTCTTCAAATTTTTAAAGCTTTTTACAACTTGGATAGGAGTTACTGTTGTATTTTCTTTCTTTAATCTGTTCCATTTTACATACCAATATATACTTCCCTGCACTAATAGAAATTCTAAAAGAAAAAAAGAAATCCAAAAAGAGGTTAGCGAATACAATCGTAATTGGGGATAAACTTTCTTAAGTAAAAAAAATACGACAATAAACATTACTACTGACATTAATTCGCCAGTATATAAATATGAAAATCGTTTTAATAATCTTTTTCTCAAGTATTCATCTCCTCTCACTAAGTTAGTGGGAAAGTGATTTTCATAAAATAGTTTAAGATATAGATTTTGTTTACATCACAATAATCTACATATATACATTATATAAGCCACTTACCAACTTAACAAGCAGTAAATATATTTCCAACACCCATTTTGACCTCTTTATTCTGTATCATATCTATCCTTTATCCTAATATAATCTACAAAACTACCCAATGCAAAATAATCCTTTGTATTGGGTAGACAAATCTTGTTATTTTACTTTATCTGCTGCATACCTTATAAACTCATAGGGTGTAGGTATTTCATCTTTTGATGGCACTTGTTTTTGATAAGCCTCTGTAACTCCATCATCAGGTGTATTGGTATAAGCATAGTCTAAGGCTTTCTGCATTTCCTCTTTTACTTCTTTTATAGAAACACCATTTTTTCTTGCTACTTTACGGTAAATCTTTCTCATACTCATTTGTTTTCCCCTTTTCTCGTTAGTTGCTTAATAGAAACTATCCCTCAAAATCAGCAATCAGTTCTGCTGTAATACTGTCAAATTCAACATCACTCATAGCAGTTACCTTATCCATAACTGATTGTGCAAGTTCCAAAAGTTCAGTTTCATCTTGCTCTAAGTGAGTTTGCATTTGAGTAAGTTCCGAGAGTAAACCTGTTCTTGAGCCAGTATTGTAGATACAGATTAAATTCCTTTCTTCTAGGGTAAATTTATTCATAATCATCGCTCCTTTTCCGTACCTATTTGAGGTATTCTTTTCTGCTTATCTTTCTCTATGAATGGCTTTGTTTTAAGCTTTTCTACTACAGAAGTTTTCTTTTCCTTTCTTTCTCCTTTTATACTTTGCTCCAACTCTGTTACTGTAGGCTTATTATTGATAATACCGTCCAGTTGGTTATAATTTTGCTCTACTGATTTTTCAGCAGTTTCTAAATAATTATGTGCAGGAAGAAAATGCGATTGTTCTTTAAAACCAAAGCTGTCTACATAATAAGAAGATACAATACCATTTACCTTTAAGGCAATGATGTCACTAACAGAGATTGAGTGTCCCCTAAAATCAGTCGGGTGGTTTATATTAAACTGTTCATAGAGTTTGTTAAGGGTATGGTTTTGATTTCCGTTAAAATCGGTTATGGGAGCAGTATAGATAAGCTCATAATTATCATGATCTACAGAAAGCCCGGAATTTTGCAGTCGTTCCAATCCTTCAAAGCGATAATCCCTCAATTCTTCTCCATTTTTAAGCTGATAAATGGCAAAGGAATTATTAGGAGTTTCCAAAAACCTCTGTTCAAGTTCCCATACAGAGGTTTTTTCCTTGTCTTTCATTGCCTCATAGTTCTGCAAGGCTATCCAATCGGTACGCTGAATCCCGAATATCCCACTGTGATTATCAATATCCTCACGGTCAAATGCCATTGATTCAGTATCATCCTCATAAAGCAGGTACACTGTCAAATCCTGCTCAAACAATTCTGCTGCTCGTTCCCTTGATAGTGGCAGCATCCCATCATCTAAATATCCGTAGGAATTACGGTCTGAAATACTTATATCTGGGTCAGGCAAAGGGTAGGTATGTTCTTGTATTGGTACATTAAAATCCATGCTTTGTGCCTTTGTACCCTTTGTAAAATCATAATTTGCGTCCTCATTCCGTACTGATGAAGTGATATTGTAAACCTCTGTGGCTTCCAACACACCTTTAGCCTTAAAGGAATAGAGTTCATTCTGATTGATACCATTAATAATTAGATGGTCTAAAACTCGAATACCCAGTAGATTTCCAGTCTCTCTAAGGCGTTCTGTAATGTTAATATCCTCTTTACTGGGAGTTAAATCTCCAGAGGGGTGATTATGACATAGAATTACTGAATTGGCCTTATTGATAATGGCATTCCTAAAAACCTCTCTAGGGTGTACGAGGGAGCTGTTGATAGTCCCAACAGATACAACTTCATGGTCAATGACACGATTCTTAGTATTGAGAAAGGCTACAACAAATGCCTCTTTATCGTATATTTTATCCATCACCGAATGGAAAAAGTCAGATGCAGCTTCTGGTGAATTAATTATAGGGTTTCGGGTATTGATGCCACTGCTCATTCTGTACAAATCGAGAAAGGCTTGGTGTTTTTCTCGTTGAGCCGGAGTAGAGAGGAGCTGTGTGGCGTTGTCCACTAACGAGTTTAATCCCTTTCTCTGTGCATATTCTATAGCATCATCCTCTTTTACGCCGATAATTCTTGAAAAGGCTTGGATATAGCGAAGTTCATCAGTATTTGCCATCTTCATCCACCTCCTGTTTCTCTGCTAAATCCATGAGTAGGAACAAATCCTTTAGCTTTTCAGCATCCTCTTCTTTGGTGATATATTCTTTGGGATTTTCACGTAGTTTTAATATATCCTCGGTATTCACTTCAATATCTAAAAGGGTCTTAATCAAATTTTTAATATTCATAATTTCACCTTCCTTTCTTTGTGGGAAACTCCATTTTTAAATTTACATATTTACCACCTGTATCATCAAGAATGATAATGGCATCATAGATTTTACCTGTTTTTTCAGAATAGCAGCCATTTAATTTAACTTTGCCATTTTCCAAAAGTTCTGCTGCTATGGTCTTTGTTAATTTCTTTTTCTTTGCAGTAAAAAACTTATTCTCTTTCCATAAGGCAAAACCGCAAGTTCTGTTTTCACAGCAAAATCCTTTCTTATTTGCTAATACACGCACACCACAGCGAGGGCATTTACCGATAGACTCTCCCTTAGAGTTTGAGGGAAAAAGGGTATCTGCTCCTTCAATAATTTCATAGGTTGATACAATGTCTTTTGTCATAAGTGAAATATTTTTTAAGAAAGTATTAGGGTAGAGTGTTCCATGTTCAATCTTCTTTAATTGTTCCTCCCATTGGGTGGTTAGCTGTGCTGATTTTATTGCATCTGGTAAAACTGTAACAAGGGAAATTCCTTTATGGGTAGGAATAAAGTACTTTATCTTTTTCTGTCCTCTACGCTCGGCAAGTCCCGTTTTAATGAGCTTTTCCAAAATTCCTGCACGAGTGGCAGGAGTACCAATACCTTTACGCTCTGTATAATCTACTGCATTATTTGCATTTTCCATAGCCGAAAGCAAGGTATCATCTGTGAAATGCTTTGGTGGACTGGTCTTTCCTTCCTTAATCGTAGCTTTTGCGGGATATACTTCACCTTGGGCAACAGGTGGCAAAGCAGTATCCTTTTCTTCTTGAGACTGTTCTTTTTTAGTGTCAAGATAAATTTTCTGGATTGCCTTCCAGCCATCCTCAAGTATGGTTTTACCCTTTGCAGTAAATATTGCACCGCTATATTTTGCAGTTATAAGTGTTTCTGCATAACGACAGTTATCTCCAACTGCACAAACTAAACGCAAGGCAATAAGGAGTAAAACTTCCCGTTCTCCAAAGGGTAGAGAGTGAATATCATAGCTTTCTATTCCCATAGTTGGAATAATAGCATGGTGGTCGGATACCTTGCTGTTATCAATTATCTGTACTGTATTGATAGATGGTTGAACATTTTCAGGCATAAAAAAACCTGCTGTAGTTTTTACCAAAGCAGGGATACTATCTTTCATATCTTCCGTAATATAACGGCTGTCTGTTCTAGGATAGGTAATTAACTTCTTTTCATAAAGGCTTTGGACATATCCCAAGGTCTGCTCTGCGGTAAATCCAAGCTGTCTGTTTGCCTCTCTTTGCAATGTGGTAAGGTCATAGAGTTTAGGGGGGTTTTCTGATTTTTCTTTTCGCTCTGTCTTTTCGATGATGATATTCTGACCGTCACAGGCATTGCGTAAAGTTTCTGCCTCCTGTTTTTCTTGAAGTTTTTCTCCTGATAGGATAAGACTTCCTAAGTCAAGCTGTACGGTATAGAAAGGTGTTACTTTAAAGCTTGTAATATCAGCCTCACGCTCTACCATCATGGCAAGAGTAGGAGACATCACTCTGCCCACATTTAAGGTCTGTCCATAGAGAACAGAAAATAGGCGGGTAGCGTTAATACCTACAATCCAATCGGCTTTGGCTCGGCATAGTGCAGATTGGTAAAGCAATTCATAATCTGATCCATTACGAAGATTTTTAAAACCTTCCTCAATGGCACTTTCCTCCATTGAGGAAATCCAAAGCCTTTTAATAGGCTTTTTACAGGATAGCCTTTCATAAACTAATCGGAAGATGAGTTCTCCCTCACGTCCTGCATCTGTGGCGGCAATTATTTCAGTAACATCACTGCGTTTCATTAGGTTTCCAATAATCTTCATTTGCTTTTCCTTGCCCTTTGAAATGACATACTTCCAATTATTAAGGGGCAAGATAGGCAAATCCTTATACTGCCATTTAGCATATTTTTCATCGTAGCAATCGGCAGAGGCAAGTTCCACCAAATGTCCCACACACCATGATACAAGATAGCCGTTGCCTTCCATATATCCATCTTTTCTGACCTTAGCACCGATAACGGCAGAAATATTTTGTGCTACGGACGGTTTTTCTGCAATGACTAATTTCATTTTTTAACGTTCCTTTCTTTTGAGATTGGGATATGCTCAACATTAGCTACCCGACGATCCTTCTTTTTACGCTTTTTATCATCAGGGGCAGGAGATATTTTCTCCCGCCCGTATATAGGTTTTTGCACCATCATTTTTTCATAAACACTATCTGTAAAAAATGTCATTAAATATCCTCACTTTCATCATTGTCTTCATCTTCATCCTCAATTTCGTATTCATACTCATCTTCAAAATCATCTTCATCTTCAAAGTCATATTCCTCAAGGAGTGTATTGCCTTTGGTATTTCCCTTATTTTTTAACACCTTGAAATAATAAAATCCACCACCTGCTATGCCTACAATCAGTAAGATAATCAATATACTTCCTGCGTTATTAGTTTTTTCTTCCGTAGGCTCAGGAGCAGGGGCAGGGCTTGTGGTCTTTCCTGTGCATTTAGTAAGGTCATTTCTGCAAAGACTACAATTAGGGTCTACCTTTCCATCTTCACAAAGGTCGGTGCAATTACATACCTGTGATACTTGAGGTTGTTGTGGAGTTTCTCCCTCAATGAGTGCAAGCAAATCGGCCTCATCTACAAGGTTTAGGAAGTAGACATTTTCCTTATCCCCGGCACGGTCGATTACTAAGTAGAAGTAGTTGCCGTTCTTGGAAACAAGGGTTACAAATTGTTTATCCTCGGCTTCTTCTTCTGAAATATCGTCTACAAGGGTCAGGTTTCCATCTGGAGTAAGGGAAACAGGGTCCGACTGTGGTGTTTCAGTTTCTTCAGGAATAAGCGGTATTTCTTCTTCACCACCTCCTGCAAAAGCTGTTGCCGGGAAAGCTGATAGGCAAAGAAATACTGCAAATAAGGTTGCAAAGATACGAATGTTAATTTTCTTCATGGGTTATTTCCTCCTGTTTTTGAATGAAAAAAGACGCATCATTTTTTTCACGATACGCCTTTAAAAATGTAGATAGCTCACTGGTATTCATTTTGGTACTACGAACAAGCTCTACAATCTCGGTATTTTCCAGTTCTGTTTTTTGTCGCTCCAATTCTCGGAGCTTCTGTTGTAATTCTGCAATTTTTCCTTTTGTTTTTGTAATTTCTAAAAGAACCTTTTCTTTCTTCTTACTCATTGAATTCCTCCTTAATTCAAGCGTCCATAGGCATAGAAATGTTGTGTCCAATAAGTGCTATTTACAGAGGCATATTGTATGGGATTTCCGCAGTGGATCATCATGCCATTTCCTACATAAATTCCAACATGTGATACTGCACCACTACTAGCATAAGTTCCTGTAAAGAAGATAATATCTCCGGGTCTTGCTTCACTTGGTGGTATTATGGCACATTGATTGAAAATACCCTGTGCCGTTGTTTGGTTCATAGGGTATACACCCGATTGATTCAATACCCAACACACAAAACCGGAACAGTCAAAGCTGGTGCTTGGAGAACTGCCACCCCATACATAGGGATAGCCTAAATATTTTTCAGCCTCATTAATAAGGGCTGCAAAATCAGGATCAGTCAAGGCATCAGGTGGTATATCATAGTCTGTATATTCACCTTTATTTGGAGCATAAATATTGCCCTTAAACAAGTAAGGCTTGTTGCCCTGTGTTTCCATATACACGGCAAACATTTTGTTCTGTTCATCAGTCAAATTATTTGTGGCAAGAATACTGATATCCTTATTCTTCAGAGTAATATGGAGAATGTAATAATCATAAGGGACTTCTACGGTATAGGTATCGCTATGGGTATTTCCATCCTCATCTGTCCATGTATCAGTACGTGTTTCAGTTCGATAACGTACCTCTACTTCTTCATGGGTAGTAAGAGAATATTGTTGGTGAAATAAAGCTCTCAGTTCATCCTCAACCTCGGACTGTTTATATACCTGTAACTTTGCCGTCAAATAAGAGGCAAGGGTAAAGGGGTTATGTCCGATTTCATCTAAATGATATTGATACTCGTCATAACCTGGATATTCGCTTTCTATATTGTCAATGCGTACCTGCAATGCCCGTTCCAGTGTCTCGTAATCTTCATCTACGGCTACGATGTCCTCGTCCTCAGAAGTATAAGAAGTTCCTACGATACTTTGTAAGCCACCCTCCATCAGAATAGAGCAAGAAGAAACTGTACTTATCAAAAACATAAGGGCAACTCCGATTCCAAGAGCAATCAAAATACCCTTTTTATTTCTGACAATAAGCTGTGTGATTTTTTCAGTGGCACTTGCTGAATTTTTGACTGCTGTTTTTGTATTTTTAGCCGTTTGATGGGCTGTCTTAGCACCTTTTCCATACCTATTTGCAAGGTACTGTTTTTTTATTGCCTGCCTTTGTTGCCAACGAGAGATAGGATTAGTAAGAGTTTGGGAATTATCCCGTAAACTCTTTTTATACAGATAATTGACCTCGGCTTTAACTGTCTGTTTTTCTGCTTTGGCAAGGTTCCGGTAGGGTTTTAACTTATGACTGCGGTAGCCACTTTGTATCCGCCTTTCCCCAAACTCTATCCCTTGTTCCGTATTATGTGCTGCTTCCACGCCCACATTATCCTGTTCGCCCTCACGGATCTCCTTATGAATTTTATTAAGCAGTTCTTTTTGTGGAATGGTTTTAACAGCATGGGATAGCTTAGAAGTCGGCTTTGGTTTATCTGTTTCTTCAAAATATAAACGCACCTTTGCTTTGCCTGTTTTGGCATCAAAGGTGCGTTCTGTTGCAAGACTTTTTTTCTTTGGGATTTTTGCCTGTGCCTTTTCTAATTTATCCCCTGCTTTTTCTGCTTTCTTTAAAGGCTTTTCAAGCTCAGGGTCAGCACGTTCTTCATCGGTAAAGGTAAGCCTTGATACTTTACCCGCCGGACGGAATGGTCTTTTACTCTTTTGACTCAAATAAATTACTCCTTTCTACGCAAAAAGCCACCTGTATCTCTACAAGTGGCTTTTACGCAATGGTATTGTTTCTGTATTGCGATTTTGCTGACCTCAGCAAAATCGTAAGAATGTTCCTATTCATCAAGCATAGGTGGCTCTTTTTTCTCTTTTAACTTTTTAAGCTGTTCCTTACCAATTTCGGCAATACTCTTTTCAGGAGATGGAAATGTCTTATGCTTTTTCTATTTCGTTTGGCTTAGTAGTCATGATACGGTAGAGTTCCGTATCTTTCGGGAATTTATCAGCAAAGGGCAAAATCACATTGCCGTAAAACAATAGTCCTTCGCCCTCAGCTGATTGGGTTACATAGGAAAGCTGATGCGGGGAGATGTTAAGCTGTTTTGCTAAGATTTGTCTATCTCCTGATGCTTGGTTAAGCATATAGATGAAATCAGAGTTTTCAAAGATATTCTCCACTTCACGAGATGCGTTGAGTAGACAATAATGATGTCGTTAGGACCTATTGGGGCCTTGGCGGAGGGTTATTTTTCTCGATATAAACCTATTGTGAAGAATAAAAGTTCTTTTCTTCATCCATTTGGGAGTTCTTCAAACTTTGGTACGTTCTCTAAATCATTGTCCCAGTATGAAATACAAGTTTAGCAATCATCTTAATGACATAATTGGACAATGCTCTTCACTTGTGTTGACCTTGTAAAAAATTTTCACAAGGTGTGGTTGCCTTGTAGGAAGCATTAATTTTCTCTCGAAGTAGTTTCTATTAATGTTGGAGTACCAACAGATACGCGCGCAATTCTTATGCTACTGTCTTCTGCACTCTGCTCGAAGATAAACATACACTGTTGCTCATATAAGTTAAAATACATGTCCTTAAACAAAATACTAAAAGTCACCTTATCAATATTCATATCCCCCAGATTATCTGCAATTCGCTTTTGATACATATCAAAGCGACAAGTGCTTTTCGGAGTTGCCACATTTGTTTCATAGTCAAAAGGACAGCCACATCCATAGATAGCAGTAACAGTTTCACACATCGGGCATAAATAATCTTTTGACATATCTTCAATATATTTTCCTGTTAATTCAATGGCAGTTCCATTTCCCTCGTTTGTAAACGAAATTGTAAAATAAAGTGTCTCATTTTCAAAATATGTCTCTATTTTTTTGTCCATGACAAAATAAGGCATGGCTGCGATTCGGTTCTCGTCTTGTTGTTGCTTTAAGAGTTGTTTGTGCTGTTGTTCTGTTTTTTCGATATTTTCTCTATGTTCTTTCTCTTGTTTTTGAATTTGTATCCTAAATTGCTTTTTTTCATGCTTCAAAGTTAACCACAAAATAATGATTGAAATAATAGGGCTAACAATAATTCCAATCAAGTCTATAATTCCGAACTCGTTCATCCAAGCTATACTTTCTAACATTTTATTCCTTCCTTCTCAGTGGAGATAATGCAATATTACATCTCATTCGCAGAGTTGCATATTCCCAAAGGCATGGCTCGGCCTTAGTACCTAACATCTATTAGTTATCATTTACTGGAAGAATGTGTTCTCCCCAAACAAACTCGTTGTTCTGTTCGTCAATTTTCAAAAATAATATTGTTTTTGATTTTGCTGGCTTACTAGGAGTTCCATGAAACCTATAACTATCATCTTCAAAAGATATTAATACCTCAAATAAAATTGCTTGGTTTTGCTTTTTTAATATTTCTAACAAGCATTCTTTTTCGATAACAACCATATTTCCATAAGTACTATGTTTTTCATAACCGCTTTCATTTTCCGGTTCGCTCCAATGATACATCTGAATAGGGAAATCGCTATTGCTATCAACTCTTGTATGCAAAAGTTGATTTTCTTGTGATAAATTCAAATCTTTCCTGAGATTATCGGATAACCCCATCAAATAATTTGACGCAGTCAAATAATCTTTTAGCAGCAAGTCTTTTTTATCAAGAGCATCATCTGAGAATGTAGTAATCACCTCGCAAGTCGGATGAGCGAAAAACATAGGCTTCTTGTGGTATCCATACTCATGGTTTTTTTGATAAAAGTCAAAAAGCGCAACATTTGGATTTTCCAGTTCAGTTACTAGCTGATTAATGTAATCTTTTTTGACAAAAGCACTTTCAATCCGAATATATCTGTTACTCTGCTGGAAGTGAGCGGAATATTCCATATCTAACGAAATTCCTAATGAATTATCTGTCAGCTTTTTAGGCAGATGTTCAGGAATAACATACCAACAAGTCGGTTTTATTTCTACTGTCTTTGAAAAATCCCACAAAAATGGCAAAAGCGGCACATGGTTACGAAATTCAAAGCACCATAATCCATTCACTCCAAACAGATATCCATTTAGCCATGATTCATAAGATTGATAGTCATCTCTAATTTGCTCTTTAGTCTGGCGATATCTGTCTGCAACATAAAACATTGAATGCCATTCTACATACTTTTCAAGAGTCTCTACAGTTGGAATATGACCATGATTATTGTATGTTTTTTGATACTCTTCTTGTCTTAAAAAATTTTTATTCCATTTGATACATTGCTCATTTGTAACTCCAAACTGAGCAACAAAGTAATCACATTCATTCGCCACTTCATTTTGTGTACAGCCAAATATTTCAGCTACATCATCATACCAATATCGCAATGTATCAGTAGTATCGAAACTGAATTTCCAACTTTCAGAACTTTTTATGCTTTCACGTTGGTATTTTCTCATTCCACTGACATGATCATGCTCTATACATTTATCGCATATTGATAGTTTATCTATGGAATCAGCATCACAATATGGTGCAAGCAGTAGGCAAATATCTCTTGCCAACCTTCTCTGCAAAGCATGTACTATATTTTCGGCACATGCAATAGATTTGAAAAAAGGGTATATTGAAACTAGCGATTTTGAATATGTCTTTGCAATGCGCAAGCAAGTAGCTAAGTACCAAATTCTCGCTGATTCTATGAAAAAATAGTTCTTTTCATCCATATACCATATAGGTAATGGATTGTTATAGATTTGCACGATATTTTTTATTATATCAAAGTCTCCAAGAACAGCAGTACGCAACAAAACATGTGCTGCTTTACAGCGCACGCCTTTATCTTTATGTCCCAGTAGACGCCATATGAAATACTCAACATCATGCTTATCATTTTTGATTTCCGAAACCTTGATATTATAGTCTGCTCCGTCTCCAGAAGCTGGATGTACATGGACCATTTCATTGTCCGTTGCCCAATGCAGCAGCTCTAAAGCTTCCTCTGAAGAAAGTACAACAGACATTCGGCAAATTGTCTTTACAAGTTGTTCGTCATAAATTTCAATATGATTTGCTACGTAATTTAAGAAGGCTTCATATTGCACCTGACCATTGGTAGGAAATATAGCAAGTAATGTATTATAAACGTCCTCATAGCCATCATATAAATGCAATAACTCTCTTGCAAATAATTTCATGAAATGTTGTTGTATGGCGGTGGGTATGCATATGGGGACGGGGTATGCATATGGGGACGGGGTATGTAGGCATTTGCGGAATAGGCAAATTATAATGTAAATATTTAGGATACTCGCGTATAAAGAATTTTTACAGAAAAATTTAGGTAGAAATCAGTTTT